>CAJFJY010000028.1 GCA_904384205.1 uncultured Clostridia bacterium
ATTATTTTATAAAAATCTGTTCACTTCATTCGAAAAGAATTTATAATATTTCTGGATGAGCCTCTTTCATTCAGGCTCAAAATCAAAGATTTTGCCCATAAACATCCCTCATCCAGAAATAAAATAAATTCTAATTCTCATTCCAATCAAGCGATTTTTATAAAATAATATAATTTAGTAATAGAAAATATTAAAAAGTTAAAAGTTGCCAAATTGCCCCGTCCCTTTTGTCAACTTTTAAAGCTATTCTACTGTTACTGATTTAGCAAGATTTCTTGGTTTATCTACATCTAATCCCTTTCCTTTTGAGATGTAATAAGACAAAAGTTGTAAAGGCACAATAGATAAAATAGGAGATAAGAATGTATTAGTTTCAGGAATCTTAACAACCTCATCAAACATATTATAATTCATTTTTTGACTTGTAACCACAAAAGTTTTTGCTCCTCTAGTTATAACTTCTTGTATATTACTAATTGTTTTTTCAACTAATTTTGAATCTGTTAGTATAGAGATTACAGTAATACCATTTTCTATTAAAGCAATAGGTCCATGTTTTAATTCCCCTGCAGGGTAGCTTTCACTATGAATATATGAAATTTCCTTTAATTTCAAAGAACCTTCTTGAGCTGTTGCAACATCTATACCTCTTCCTAAAAAGAAAATATCTTTTTCTTGATATATTTTTTGTGCAAAAGATTTTACTTGTGTATCACACTTTAAAGTTTCTTCCAATTTTTTTGGCAATTCCAAAATTTCTTTTTTTAAATCAAGTAATAAACTATCATTACAACTTCCTAAAATTTGTGCAAAATATATTATCAAAATATTAATTAATATAAGTTGCGAAGTGTAAGCTTTTGTTGACGCTACAGCAATTTCTGGTCCTGCATGTGTATAAAGAGAATAATCTGCTTCTCTAGTTATAGAGCTACCAATAACATTTGTTATTGCAATTGTCTTAGCACCATGTTTCTTAGCTAATTTTAGTGCTGCAATAGTGTCTGCTGTTTCACCAGATTGAGATATGAAAATGCATAAAGTTTTTTCATTTATTATAGGATTTCTATATCTAAATTCTGAAGCTATATCAACTTGTGTTGGTATTTTACACAAATTTTCAAATGCATATTTAGCAGATAAGCCTACATGCATAGCAGTACCACAAGCAACAATATAAATCATATTTATTGTATTTAGATAGTTTTTATCAAAATTTAGTCCCTCAATATCACATGAATAATCTGTAGAAATTCTTGAACCGATAGTTTCTCTAATTGCCGTTGGTTGTTCGTAAATTTCTTTAAGCATAAAATCATCAAAACCGTCTTTTTCAGCAGCTGATGCATTCCATTCTATATTTTGAACAGATTTTGTTATTTTGTTTAAATTTGTATCATAAAATTCTACAGAATTGCTAGTAAGTATAGCAAATTCTAAATCATTTAAAAAATAAAAGTTTCTAGTGTATGAAAGTATTGCTGGAATATCTGATGAAATATATTTTTCATCATCAGATGTACCTATAACTAATGGGCTGTCTTTTCTTACAACTATCATATTTTCTGGAAATAGACTTGATATAACTTCTATTGCAAAACTCCCCTGTAAATCTAAACAAGCATTTCTAACAGCTCGTAAAAATTTAGTTTTATTATTTTCCTCAATAGTATCTTTTGAAAAATAATAATGTATTAAATTTGGTATAACTTCTGTATCTGTTTCAGAATAGAATTTATATCCATTATTTTCAAGCAATATTCTTAACTCATTGTAATTTTCAATAATTCCATTATGTACAACACTAAACATTTTTGAGTTATCTTGATGAGGGTGTGCATTTTCTTTAGAAGGCTTTCCATGTGTTGCCCATCTAGTATGAGCAATACCTATAGTACCTTTTAAATCTTTTATTCCTTTTAAATTATATAAATTTTTAACTCTTCCTTTATCTTTCATAACAACCAAACCTTCTGGTTCTATTGTTGAAATACCAGCAGAGTCATATCCTCTGTATTCTAATCTTAAAAGTCCATTAATTAATATTGGGCTTGCCTTTTGTTTGCCTATGTAACCTATAATTCCACACATATAAATCCTCCATTCAATTTATTGTATTATATTACACTAAATTAAAAAAATAAGCAAGTCCGGTGAAAAAAAATTAGGAATATTGATATTATTGGTATTTTCATATATAATACAGTTAGGAAAGGAACATGAAATATGTTTAATATAGAAGAAGAATTAAAGAAATTGCCTGATAAGCCAGGAGTATATATTATGCATGATAAAGATGACAAAATAATATATGTAGGAAAAGCAATATCTTTAAGAAAAAGAGTAAGGCAATATTTTAGAAAAAATAACAAAACAAAAAGAATAGAAAACATGGTAAGTTTAATTGACCATTTTGAATATATAGTTGTAGATAACGAAGCGGAAGCATTAATATTAGAGTGTAACTTAATAAAAAAGAACAGACCAAAATTTAATGTATTATTAAAAGATGATAAAACATATCCATATATAAAAATAGATGTAAAATCAGATTTTCCAAATGTAGTTATCACAAGAAGATTAATAAATGATGGATCAAAATATTTTGGACCATATGCAAATCCAGGAGCAGCAAAAGAGATGGTTGATTTCATAAAACAAAAATATAAAATAAGGCAATGTAGAAATTTTAAATCTACAACAAGACCATGTTTAAATTATCATATTAAAAGATGTTTAGCACCATGTGTAGGATATATATCAAAGGAAGAATATAGAAAACAAATAGATGAAATTATTAGCTTATTAGAAGGAAAAATAGATAAAATTTTAAAAGAATTGCAAATAGAAATGGAAAAAGCATCAAAAAACTTAGATTTTGAAAAAGCAGCATACTTAAGAGATAGAAAGCAAGCAATAGAAAGAGTATCAGAAAAACAAAAAGTTTCTAATATATCAGAAAATAATATAGATGTAATTGGAATGTATAAATCAGATATAGATGTATGTATAGAAATATTTTTTGTTAGAGGAAGTAAGATGGTAGGTAGAGAACACTATTTTTTCCCAGAGCTAAAAGATATGGATAACAAAGAAATTATATCAGGATTTATAAAGCAATATTATTTAGATAATCCAAATATTCCAAGTAAGATAATGTTAAGAGAAGAATTGGAAGATAAGGAAGCAATAGAGAATTGGTTATCCACAGAATTAGGAAAAAAAGTGGAATTAAAGAGTCCTAAAAAAGGGGAAAAGCTTAGATTTGTAGAGATGGCAGAACTAAACAGTAAAGTAACTCTAGAAAATAAAGAAAAAGATAAAAGCGAAATTTTATTGGAGCTAAAAAAGGTATTAAATATGAATAAAATACCAAGAAAAATAGAAACATATGATATATCAAATATTTCAGGAGAACACATGGTAGCAGCAATGTGTGTATTGCAAGACGGTGTTATTAAGAAAAATCTATCAAGAAGATTTAGAATTAAAACTGTTTATGGGCAAGATGACCCAAAATGTATGGAAGAAGTTATAACAAGAAGGTTAAGACATTCAATAGAAAATGAAAAAGGCGGATTTGGAGAATTACCAGATGCTATTTTTGCAGATGGAGGAATTACACAAATACGAGCAACAAAGCAAGCAATTGAAAATGTTCTAAAAGAAAACAAAGAAAAAATAATGCAAGATAACAATTTAAATGAAAAAGATAAAAATGATAAATTAAAAGAAATTGAAAATAGATTAGATATAAAAGTATTTGGTATGGTTAAAAATGATAAGCATCAAACAAGAGCTTTAATGGACGAAAATAGAAAAGAGTTAGAAATATCAGAAAATTTAAAAAATCTAATTACAAAATTTCAAGATACTGTTCATGATACAGCTATTACTTATCATAGAAAATTAAGAGATAAAGAAATGACAAAATCAGAATTAGATGATATAAAAGGAATAGGAAAAGTAAAAAAACAAGAACTATTAAAAAAATTTAAGAGTGTGGAGAAGATAAAACAAGCTTCAATAGAAGAACTAATGCAAGTAAAAGGTATTTCAGAAGATTTAGCAAAAAGCATAAAAGAACAAATGAAATAAAATTAGATTTTAAGATAAAAAAGTAAAAAGGGATGAGCATTAACTCATCCCTGCAGCTTTCCTTTTCCGAACAAAAGCTCCTAAAGCAAGCCCTTTCGGAAAAATGTCAATCATTGGCCGAATGCGGACAAAATAATATATACTCATTAACGCATAGCCAATGATACCTATTATGGACATTACCGATAAAAAACAAAAAAGTTTCTTCATAAAGTGTCCTCCTTAAAAAAGTTTTTTTAAAGCTACATAACAATTATATCAGGGATTTAAGATAATATCAAGATATAAGAATTGTTAAGTTTAATATAGGAAAAAATATTATAGCAAAAAACAAAAATTTGTAAAAATGCTGTAAATGTGGTATAATAATTATATGTTAACCATAAGGTTAGCAAGCTATTAAAATAAGGAAGGGGTTATTGACGTATGGAAGAAAAGAAAAAAAAGGCAACAGGCTTTTTTCGGAAAGCCAAGATAATTTTAATAGCAATTGGATTTTTAGTGGTCTTGCTCTTTATCTTGGGAGTAGCTGGCAATTTTATGGACATTTTGTCCATGGTTGTAGGATTTTATACAAATCTACAGCCGTTGTCGGTTGCTTTCTTAATCGGAGCAACACTGCTAACAGGACTATTCATAGGTCTGAATTGGCCGAAAAACAAGTCCTGAAAACAGGGGGGAGAATTTTCTCCCCTTAATTTTTTACAAAAATATTTCATCAAAAAGTCATAAAATAAAAATTTCCAGCATATATTAATAATACAAAAAGCGATGAGGGGGAATTTTAATGGAATATGCAAAAGAAAAAAGGACAAGCAAGATTTTTAAAATTGTAAAAGAACACAAATTCATAAGTATTGTTATAGGACTATTTTTTCTTTTTTCAGCAATAAACATAATTTTAATATATAATTTCTTTAAAATATTATAAAATTTTTAAATCTAAAAATACCCTTGGAAAAAATAAAAAAATATGATAAAATAAAGCTATTCTAATAATAGGAGGGAATAGTAGTTTTAAGCTACGAAAAAATTATGAAAATAGCAAAAGAATGGAAAGAATATAAAATATTAGACATGGCAGAAGGGCAGAAATTAGAAAAATGGGGAGAAGTAATACTATCTAGACCAGATCCACAAATAATATGGAAAGAAAAAAGTTGTCCAAAAAAGTGGAAAGATATAAATGCCACATATCATAGAAGTAAAACCGGAGGAGGTTCATGGGAATTTAAGAAAAAAATGCCAAAACAATGGCAAATAAAATATAAAAACCTAACCTTTAATATTAAACCAATGGGATTTAAACATACAGGACTGTTTCCAGAACAAGCTGTTAATTGGGACTGGATGATAGAAAAAATAAAAAATAGCAAAAAAGATGTAAAAGTTTTAAATTTATTTGCATATACAGGAGGTGCAACAGTTGCCTGTCTTTATGCAGGAGCAAGTGTGTGCCATGTAGATAGTTCAAAAGGAATGACAACATGGGCTAAAGAAAATGTAATATCATCAGGGCTTCAAGATAGACCAGTCAGATTCATAGTAGATGATGTTGTTAAATTTGTAAATAGAGAAATAAGAAGAGGAAACAAATATGATGCAATAATAATGGACCCACCATCATATGGTAGAGGAGCAAAAGGAGAGGTATGGCAATTTGAGGATAATATTTATGATTTAGTAAATTTATGTACAAATGTATTATCAGATAAACCAATCTTTTTCTTAATAAACTCATATACAACAGGAATTTCAAACAAAGTACTAGCAGATATATTAAATTTAACAGTAAACAAAAAATATAAAGGAAAAATAGAATCAGGAGAAATAGGATTACCAATGGAAGATTCTAGTTTAGTATTACCATGTGGAATATATGGAAGGTGGGAAAATTAAATGAACGAAAATTTGAAAGTAATATATGAAGATAATCATATATTAGTCGTCGAAAAACCACCAAATATTCCATCACAATCAGATAAAACAAATGACATAAATATGTTAACTATTTGTAAAAAATACATAAAAGAGAAATATAATAAACCAGGAAATGTATATTTAGGACTAGTACATAGACTAGATAGGCCAGTTGGTGGAATAATGATATTTGCAAAAACATCTAAAGCTGCATCAAGATTAAGTAATCAAGTAAGAGAAAAAATTTTCAAAAAGAAATATTTAGCAGTTGTAGATGGAAAACCTGAGAACAAAACAGGGATATTAGAAGATTATTTATATAAAGATGAAAGAAATAACATAAGCAAAGTAGTAAACAAGGATAAGAAAAATGCTAAATATGCAAAATTAGAATATGAATTAATTGTATATGATGAAGTTAAAAATTTAAGCTTATTATCAATTAATTTGTATACTGGAAGGCATCATCAAATAAGAGTACAATTATCAAATTTTGGACATAGTATTTTTGGAGACCAAAAATATGGTACAAGAGGAAAAGGGAAACAAATAGCATTATGGGCATATGAATTGGAAATAGAACATCCAATAACAAAAGAGAAAATGACATTTAAAGATTTACCAGAAAACAAAGGTACATGGAGCATTCTAAAGAAGTTAAAAATCAATTATAATCATTAGCTCATAATAGTTTTATATTTTAAAGCCATATTATTATATTTTATAAAATTTGAATGTGATTGGAGTAATTTTAGAAATTCTTTATTAATTTTTTGGAAAATGTTCGCGCCGAGCGAAGCGAGGGCTAAGTGAAAGGGTGCCAAAAAATTAATTTAGAATTTCTTAAATTATGTAATGAACCGAAAAGTTTATAAAATATAATAATATGGCTTATGAAGTTACTATGTTTGGCTAATGATTGTAATTGATTTTTAGCAATCATATATTTCAAGTTGTTGAGTAAAAAGCAAATCATCTTTACTAGTATAAAGATCCAAATTAGGATTTTTGCCTAAAATCTTTTTAACTTCCCATAACCCCAATCCAGTATGATTAACTTTACTAGTTATACCTTTACGAAAAATATCATCTATATCTAAATTTTTATCTAAATATGAATTCTGAACAACAATTACATTTCTATGTTTTTTAGGTTCACTTTTAAAACTAACATTCAAAATTTTTTCATGGCTAGATTTTGCTGCATCAATAGCATTATCTATTAAAATGCCAAGAATTCTTGTAAGTTCATAAATACTAATATTAAAATTATTTATATCAACAAAATAAGATAAATTAAATTTAATACCATTAGAAACAGCAAGATTATATTTCTGATTCAATAAATTATATACACCGCTATTACTAATAAGTTCAGGATTTAAAGTATATAAATTATTAAGTTCATTATAATCAGTTTCCAAAGAAAGGTAAAACTTTTTTAAGCCTAACATATCATTTGTAGAAATAAATCCACCAATTGAAGCTATTATATTTGCAAAATCATGCTTAAAAGCTCTTACAGTATCATTAATATTGCTAAGGACTTGATTGTAATTATTAGCCACTTCTAAATCTAATTTTAAAGAAGAATATTTAGTAATTAAAATATAAATAACCATATTCCCAATAAAATAAAAAATTGTAAAGATATAATTAACAAAAATATTTTCATCCAATTTCAAACAATTGTTACCAAAAATATATATAAGCGAAATACTAAAAATATTATAAATAGTAAATAATATTTTAGATTTTCTATTTAAACAATCCAAATAATCAATTTTGAATTTAGTATAATTTATAGCTATTAAAAATAAAGCAACTATAGTATAAAATATTAATAAAAATGCAATATAATACAGTGGAATTTGTTGGATCATTAAATAACTTATATTAAATATTTTTATAAAAGGTACTAAAACAAAAATATATGAAAACATAAAAATTAAAATGGAAATTGACATAGTTAAAAATGTTTTAAATAAATTCATTTTAAAAATAAAGTAGATTAATATAAAATTAAAAATATATCCAATAAAAATATTATAATTATTATCTATAAAAAACTCTAAACAAACCATAAAAACAGATAACAATATAACATAAAGTACATTTTGTTTGGTTGAAGTTTTTAAATCAGAAACAAGTTTTACAAGCTTTAATTTTAACGGGTTTTCTATAAAGATTATAAAAATAACAGAAAAACTATTAATTAACATACTATTATAAGAACTAAAATAAGAAAAGAGATTATTCAAAAATCCCATAACTTTCAAGCACCCCCATTATACTCTTTTTATATTTAGGACCAATTTCACAAAAATCTCCCTTTTTAAAATAAATCCTATTTTCTACAAAATCTATATTTTTAATATTATTAATATTTACAACATATGATTTATGACATCTAATAAAATTATTAGGTAATGAATCCTGCAATTTATTAAAAGAACTATATGTGTCATAATCATTAAAAGAGGTATGAAAGACAACCTTCATACCATCACGTTTAATAAATTCGATTTCATTTTCATCGATAATAGTATTTTTGTTATCTATCTTTAGGTATTTTGAAGGCAGACCTTTAACATCGTCGAATAAACGATTTATAGTTTCTTCCAATCTTTCATAAGTAAAAGGTTTAGCTATATAATCAAAAGTTTTAAATTTATATGCAAGCATAAGATACTCAAGATGAGCAGTTGTAAAGATCAAATAAAAGTCCTTATGCTTTTTTCTAATAATTTCAGCTATTTCAAGACCAGTCTTAGTAGATTTTAAATTTATATCCAAAATTAATACATCAATTTTATTTGTATCGATATATGATAAAAGATTATCAGCGCTAGTAGTTTTAAGAACAATAGAGGCATCATAATTATATTTAATAAAAATATTATCTAAAATTGTGCACATCCTATTTAAAATATTCAAATTATCATCACAGACAGCAAAATTTAACATTCAATAACCTCCTTAAGTTAAATATTATAATGTATAAAAAGTAAAAATAAATATTTTGACAGAAAAAAATAAATTACCTATTTTTTCCAGTTGTAAAAACAATATAAACCAAAAAAAATGGAATGTCAATAAAAATTTACAAATTTATCCAGAAACTAAAATATATGAAATGGTAAGAATTACAAGATAGCACAATTGATATGAAATAAAGTAAAAAAAGATAAAAAAATTATTTATATAATAATGTAATTTTTCTATCATTTATTTCAATAAATTTTTCATCTTTTAAATGTTTTAATTCACGAAACATAGCAGACCTATTAATAGCAAGGTAATCTGCTAAATCTCTAAAAGTAAAAGGTAAATAAAAGAAATTAAGACGAGTTTTCTTATTTTCTATTTCAAAATACTCTAACAATTTTTCACGTATTTGTTTTTTTTCCAATATTTTAACTCTTTCATTTTTTTCTTTAAATTTAGTATTAATAATATCAAATAAATTCATAAAAAAAGTATTAAAATAAGTATGTTTCAAATTATCAGGATTCATTAATTTATTATAATCAATAACTAAAACTTGAGTATCTTGCTTTGCAATTATTTGACAATCATCACTATTAGTCGCAGAAATATTAGTACCAAAAATACTATTTTCATAAAGATCTTCCATTATCATTTCATTTCCATTATATTCAATATTTACAATTTGAGCATAACCAGATAAAATAATAGCAATAATATTTTCACTTTTTATAGTAGGCAAAACTTCCTGATTTTTTGTAAATTTATAAATATGAACACCTAATAGATCATATAATTTATTTATCTGCAATTTTGATAAATTTTCAAAAGGACTTTTCATATTACAATCTTTCCTCTCCTTAAAATTTGTAACATAATCAATTCATATTTTAAAAGTGATAAATAAATTTTAACAAAATTTTTATAAAATTTTATACAAATTTAAAAACTAGTAATACCATGCTTTTTGAGAAATAGAAGTGTCAAAAATATTATGTTAAACTAATTTTTAAATATGAATTTTCATTGAAATTTCAACAAAAACTTACATTTTTGAACATTATATCAAAAAAATAGAAAAGGTGCAAGTGCAACTTTTTTATTTTGATAATTATTGATATAAGGAGTATATAAAAATAATAAGTCAAGGGGGAACAAATGATATGAAAATAGTAAAAAGAGATGGACACATTGTAGACTATGATTCAGAAAAAATAAGAATAGCAATAGGAAAAGCAAATAACGAAGTAAGAGGAAGAGAAAAAGCCACAAAAGAACAAATAGAAGAAATAATAAAATATATTGAGGATTTAAACAAAAAAAGAATATTAGTAGAAGATATTCAAGATATTATTGAAGAAAAATTAATGGAATTTGATAAATATCAATTAGCCAAAAAATATATAACATATAGATACACAAGAGAATTAGTAAGAAAAGCAAATACAACAGATAAAACAATAAAAGAATTAATCGAAGGTGAAAATGAATATTGGAATAGTGAAAACTCTAACAAAAATGCACAAGTTGTAACAACACAAAGAGATTATTTAGCAGGAATAACAAGCACAGATATTACAAGAAGATTTTTACTTCCAGAAGATATAGTAGAAGCACATGACAAAGGAATTATTCATTTCCACGATGCAGACTATTTTGCACAAAATGCTTTACACAATTGTGAATTAATCAATTTAGATGATATGTTACAAAATGGAACAGTCATCAATGGAGTAATGATAGAAAAACCACATAGATTTATTACAGCAGCAACAATTGCAACACAAATAATACTAGCAGTTACTTCATCAAGCTATGGAGGAGCAACAGTATCATTAACACACTTAGCACCATTTGTAAGATTAAGTTACGAAAAATATCTAAAAAAATATCAAGGCAGAAATTTAAGCAAAGAAGAATGCGAAAAATTTGCTATGGAAGATACTAAAAAAGAAGTTGAAGATGGAGTACAAACATTCAACTATCAAGTAAACTCTATGACAAATACAAATGGGCAAGCACCATTTTTATCAGTATGTATGTATTTAGGAGAAACAGACGAATATAAAGACGAGTTAGCAATGGTAATTGAAGAATTCTTAAAACAAAGAATATTAGGTTTCAAAAATGAAAAAGGTGTATATATAACACCAGCATTTCCAAAATTGTTATACATACTTGAAGAAGATAATATTCACGAAGATAGTAAATATTGGTATTTAACAAAACTTGCAGCAGAATGTACAGCAAAAAGAATGGTTCCAGACTATATATCAGAAAAAATGATGTTAGAATTAAAGAAAAATGAAAAAGGAGAAGGAGACTGTTATCCATGTATGGGATGTAGGTCATTCTTAACTCCAGACAGAACAATGAGTTTAGGAAATATTGCAAAAGCTAAAAATTATGTTGAAGGAAAAGGAAAATACTATGGTAGATTTAACCAAGGTGTTGTAACAATAAATTTACCAGATGTTGCACTATCAGCAGATGGAGATATGGACGAATTCTGGAAAATATTTGATGAAAGACTAGAATTATGTCACAGAGCATTACAAATAAGACATAAAAGATTAAGTAATGTAACAAGTGATGTAGCACCAATACTTTGGCAAAATGGAGCTTTAGCAAGACTAGAAAAAGGAGAATCAATACATGAATTATTACATCATGGATATTCAACAATATCATTAGGGTATGCAGGATTATATGAATGTGTTAAAGTTATGACAGGACATTCACATACAGATAATGGACCCGGAAAAGAATTTGGATTAAAAGTAATGCAACATCTAAATGATGCAACTAAAAAATGGAAAGAAGAAGAGGATATTGACTATTCTGTTTATGGTTCACCAATTGAATCAACAACATATAAATTTGCAAAATGCTTAAAAGAAAGATTTGGAACAGTAAAAGGAATAACAGATAGAGGATATATTACTAACTCATACCATGTTCCAGTATTTGAAGAAATAGATGCATTTTCTAAACTAAAATTAGAAAGTGAATTCCAAAAATTAAGTCCAGGTGGAGCAATATCATATGTAGAAACACCTAACTTACAAAATAACCTAGACGCAATAATAGAAGTTATCAAATTCATATATGACAATATCATGTATGCAGAATTAAATACAAAATCAGATTATTGTCAAAAATGTGGATATACAGGAGAAATTCTAATAGATGACGATTTAGAATGGTATTGTCCAAACTGTGGTAACAGAGATCATAATACATTAAATGTTGCAAGACGTACTTGTGGATATATTGGAACAAACTTCTGGAATAAAGGAAGAACTCAAGAAATAAAAGAAAGAGTATTACATATAGATAATAAAGAGGCATAGTATCAATAAAAATAAAGGCTGGCTAACATATATATTAAAATGAAGTGACGCGCAGTTTGGGAGGATGCCAATTAGTATAGACCAGTCCAGCGCAACTGCTCATTCTATGAAATTGTTAATTAACTATCTTATATGATAAGTCCGACCAGTAAGGAACGAAATTTTAATATATATGTTAGCCAGCCTGTATTTAAAAGTGATAATTTTGAAAGGAAAGCGATAATTATGAGATACAACTTAATTAGAAAAATGGACATTTCAAATGGACCAGGTGTAAGAGTTTCTATATTTATGCAAGGATGTGCATTTCATTGCAAAAATTGTTTCAATTCTGAAACATGGGACTTCAAAGGAGGAAAAGAATTTACTGATGAAACAATAGAAAAAGTTTTAGACTTATGTGATAAAGACCAAGTAAAAGGGTTATCTATATTAGGAGGAGAGCCAATGCATCCAGCAAATATAGAAGGCACGACAAAACTTGCAAAAGCATTTAAAGAAAAATATCCAAATAAAGATATATGGGCATGGTCAGGATTTAAATTTGAAGAATTAAAAGACAAAGAAGCTATGAATTACATAGATGTTCTAGTAGATGGAACTTATAAAGATGAATTACATGATCCAACTTTAAAATGGAAAGGTTCTTCAAACCAAAGAGTAATTGATGTACAAAAAAGTGAAGAAAAAAATGAAGTTGTTTTATTAAAATAAAAGCATATACAATAAAAAAGAATCCTAAATGAAGTATAAAGTGCACCACAAATGTTAGACAAAAAAATTTAACATTTGGAAGTGTACTTTTTAACATTATGTTACAGTTCAGTATAATTAAAACTTTAATAGCGCGAGAATGTAATAATTTATTAATTTTGGAGGGGCTTGTGGGGACCGTTCAAAAATTCTCAAAAGTTTGAAAAACTTTTGCTAGAATTTTTAGAATGGGGAGACGTAAAAATTAATAAATTATTACATTCGGGAGCGTAAATATTTTCAAAGGTACTGAACTGCAACAACATTATAGAAAATTGAATTTACATCATATAGCACATCTTGAATAAAATTTATATTTGTGATATTCTTTTCTTGAAAAAATAATTAATAAAATGGAGGAAAATGATGATTGATTTTACAAACGCAATAGAAGAATTTAATAATTATAGAGGCTCAGAAAAAAAGAAAACATTGATTTATAATAATAAAAAATATCTAGTGAAATTTCCAGACCCAATTAGAGAAAAAAACAAAAATATATCATATATTAATAATGCCTTTTCTGAATATGTAGGAAGTAATATATTTAAAATAGTAGGTTTTAAAACTCAAAATACAATTTTAGGGAAATATGAATATAAAGGAAAAGAAAAAATAGTTTGCGCATGTGAAGATTTTACAGATGATGAAAATGTGTTATATGAATTTGAAAATTTAGCATTAAGTACGAATCCTGACAAAAAGATAGAAACAGAATTAAATGATATAATGGAAGTTATAGAAGAAAATCAAATGATTGATACAGAAGAAACTAAGAAAAAATTTTGGAATATGTTTATTGTAGATAGCTTAATTGGAAATACTGACAGGCATAATGGAAATTGGGGTTTTTTGTTAAATAAAAGTACAGGAAAAATTGAATTTTCTCCAATTTATGACTGTGGTTCATGCCTAAACCCAATGCTTAAAGATGAAGAGCTTAAGAAAATTAATGATACAGAATTAAAAAATTTAGCAATAAATTGCTATTCTTGTTTAAAAGAAAATGGCAAAAAAATTAATTACATGACATATATAAAACAAATGAAAAATGAAGAATGTAATAATGCTATAAAAAGATTATTCAATAATATTAACCTTACTGAAATAAAAAAATTTATTGACAACATAGAATGTATGTCAGAAGTAAGAAAAGAATTTTATAAAAAAATTATAGAACAAAGATATAATGTTATAAAAGAAGTGCCAAAGGGGACGGGGCAAAATGGCAATGAATAAAATAGACTACATGAAAGAGGAGTAAGGTTGAAAAATAATTAATTCTTTTCCAACCGAATTTGTGCCTTAAGAAAGGAATGACGGTAATTATGAAATTAATCAAAATTCCCGAAGATAAATATTATGAATATAAAATTCAAGCCATGTTTGATTGCTATAAATGGGACCCACAGTTTTGTGATAGTAATACTTTATCAAAACACATATTGATATTGACCAAAAAAGAAAACGAAGAAATAATTAAGCTAACAAAAAATCTTGATAAAGAAACTAGATTAGCAGAAGAATATATAAATAAAAATGTAAAAATTGCAAAAAAATTAGCACTTCCTAAAAAAATTTTAGAACAAATACATAATATGCAAAACTATGACCCAACTCAAAATATTAGACTTATGAGATATGATTTTCATCAAAGTACAGATAATAATTGGGTTGTAACAGAAGTAAATAGTGATTGTCCAGGAGGATTTGCAGAAAGTTCATTATTACCAGATATAGCACGAAAAACAATTGAAATGCCTGAATTAGAATATAATCCATTTGGAGAAAAAATGGTAGAAGCTATAAACAATAAATTAAACAAAAAAGGTACTATTATGATGGTACATTGCACTTGTTTTAGTGATGATAGGCAAGTTATGCAATATTTAGGAGATAGACTTGAAAAAGAAGGATATAAGATTATTTATGGAGCAGCGGATCATATTAGATTTAAAGAGAAAAAAGCCTATTGTATTTTGGATAACAATCAAGTAAGCATAGATTTAATTTTTAGATTTACACCATTAGAATGGCTTATCCAAATGAAGCCACGCAGATGGGATGGATACTTTAATACTACAACAAAGTCTTGCAATCATCCTATTAGCATATATGCACAAAGTAAAAGATTCCCATTTGTATGGAAAGATTTAGAAAAAGCAGGCATAAGTATGAAAACATGGGAACAGTTATTACCAGAAACAATAGAGGTAAAAAACATATATGAAAAAGAAGGATTTATCTATAAACCTGTATATGGCAGAGTAGGAGAGAGAATCTCTATAAAAGAGGCATGCAAAGATGATGAATATGAAAAAATTTTACAAGATGTAAAAAAACATCCAAAACAATATTTAGCACAAAAAAGATTTCAAAGTAAACCGTTAAAAAGTGAGGATGGGAAAGAATACCATATTTGCATTGGTTCATATACAATTGAAGGAGAGCATGCAGGATATTATGCAAGAATGAGTCCATATCCAAGAATTGATTCATATGCAGAAGATATACCAGTACTAATTGAAAAATAGAGGATAAAAGGTTGAAAAATTCAATTCTTTTCCAACCTAATTTGTACATTAAAAAAGGAATGTGAGAAAAAATGAGAGGAAAAGAAATATATAAAATATATGCACCTAATGGAGCAAAATGGATAGAGTGGGTAAGACCAGTTCCATTTGTTGCAATTGATACTTATAACAGAAAACCTATTGCTAATTTTCTAGATAGAAAAGCAATGTTTTTAAAAAAATATCAACAAGATACTGCTATATTCATTGATTTACCAGGAAAAGAAAGTATAGAACTAGGTATAGGTTTAGCCAATATGGGTTATAGACCGATTCCAGTATTTAATGGAACAGATGAACAACAAGGCTCACAAGCTACTACCAATACATATTTAATTGAAAGTTGTTTGATAAATGGTAGTGAAAAGCTGAAAAACATAAAACTAGAAAATGACGCAAATCCAACATTTTTGCTAGATAGCTATAGAACTAATAGATATAGAGCAAAAGAATCAGTTTTTGATAATAGTTGGGATTTGTACAAACAAGATATTCCATCAGCTGAGTATTTTAAACAAAATGGTATAACTAAAATAATAGTTGTAGGGAATACAATCCAAAGAGACCTAAAAAAGATTTTCCTAAAATTTCAAGAAAAAGGAATAGACATCTATATAACAGAAGGATACAAATTACCACAAAAAATTAAATTAACAAAAACAATAAAAGAACGATTAGAGAAAGAAGAAATATAAAATAATGATTGAATTTAAAAATAAAATAGTACAATTTGGTTTTGGTGCAGTAGGAAAAAGTTTTTTTGAAAAAATTCCCAAAGAAATAAAATTTGATAAAGACAAATATTTTGTAATATCTAGAGAAAGACTTGAATATACATTTTTTCTTGAACTTGGCGGGAAGATGGGAAATTTTATTGTAGCTGATATTAATAGAGAAAATTTCAAAAAAATATTTTCTGAGTATCTAGATGAAGGAGATCTATTAATTGATTTTGCTGATAGTGTTGGCACAAAAGATTTTATAGAATGGTGTGCCAGAAAAAATATAATGTATTTAAATACAGGAGAAACAGATTGGAGCGATAATTGGTACAATATTTTTGATGAAAACTTGAAAAAAAATGAACTACATAATCAATTAAAGCAAAAAAGTAATGTAAATAAATATCCTATTGTGTTGCAACATGGAAATAACCCTGGATTAGTATCACATTTTGTAAAAGCAGGACTTGAATACATTGTAAAAAAACAATTCAAAAATAATAAAGAGTATAATATACTTTTAAAAGAAAACAAATTTAATGAACTTGCAAAATCTCTCGACTTAAAAGAAATTCATGTAAATGACAATGATTATCAAGAAATTAAAGATAAATTTGATGAAGATAAGCTATTTAGTACATGGTCAGTTGACTCATTTTTTTTCGAAATGTTAAGTGAAGCAACTGCTAATATTGGAACTAGTGAGAAATTAGATTATGAAAAAGAATGTAAAAAAGTAGACTTAAAAAATGGCTTTATAGAATTTAAAGACATAGCAATTGATAAAGTAGGAAAAACATATTATCCAAAAGGAAAATTTGAAGGTTTTTTAGTACCTCATGAAGAGACAATTACCATTGCGAAATCCCTTGAGGTAAAAAGTGGGGAAGAAGTTGCATATAGACCAACAGTTATATTTTTATACTCTCCTTGTGATTTTGCAGAAAAATACTTAGAAAAAGCTAGAGTAAATGATTATCTCCATCCAGATATGAATAAACCACAAGATGATAATATTTCAATTATAAGAGGATTCAAATATCCTAAAAGAGAGGAAATTATTTATAAAGAAAATATAAAAAAAGGCACAGAATATGTAGGAGTACTATTATTAGGGAGTAATTTTAAACCAGTATGGGTAGGAAATAGAATAAAAAAGAATTTTTTATATAAAGACAAAAAAGCATCTTTTTGGCAAACACCAACAATAACACCTGTTGCAATGTCAGCATTAGCAGCTACTTGTTGGATGATAAAAAATAAAGATAAAGGAGGAATATATTTTCCTGATGACATTAAAGAATATAAAGAAATAATTAAATTTGCCGAAAAATATATTTCAAAAACAATTTATAAAACAATTAGTAAAAAAAGAATAGAAAGTAGCCTTAATATAAAATTAAATTCTTTACAATTAAAAGATATATTGAAAGGTTACAATTCACAGCTTATTAGTTAACATAGAATGTTGCTATTATAATATTTTTAAAGTTCTCCTGTTCATTTCATTCAAAAAGAATTCATAGGGCTTTCTCATGAGCCTCTTTCAAGCTCAAAATCAAAGATTTTGACTTGAACATCCCGTCATTCGAAAGCCAAATGAATTCTAATTTTCATTCCATTCAAGCGTCGAGACTTTAAAAATATTATAATAGCAACATTTCAAAAAATCATTGGCTGTGAATTGTAATTGTTTATACAGCGTTAATGACCACCGCCACCACCGCCGCCTCCACGACCACCACCTCCATAGCCATGTCCACCAAATCCACCGCCTCTTGAAGAGGTATGAATAGAGCGACCAAAAGCTCTAGAAGTTCTATGGAAACTTCTTGAGTGAATATAAAAATGATGATTTAATATTGGACTACTATCAATATTTAATTCTACGGCATGTATCTTTATAGCTTTTATAACTTTTTCAGAGATACCAAACGCAGTTGCATAAATCAAATATTTTTCCCATAAAGGTAACTCATAAACTTCTTTTTCATTAATTAAAGTATCACTATTTAAGAAATTATATAATCCATACCATTTTGCTTGTTCATTAGCTCCATATTGTGTAAATAAAAGTAAATTACTTGCTTTTGAAGTTAGATAAAAATATTTCCATAAACAAGCAATACCGAAAATAGTATATGCTCCAAAACTTAATGCCATAGGTGTAAAATAAGAAATAAGATTTACAACAAATAATAAAATTAATCCTAAAACCAGACTTGATTTAGCAATTTTATTAAGTTCTTTTTTAGGTACATCATAATCTGCACTTTGGAAATATCCTTGCATTACACCACTTTCCAAAATAGGTTTCTTTTCCATATCTTTTACAAACGCATTTGTATATACATAATCAGTATCTATACATTTTTGTAATTGACTTAGTGTAATTGAATTATTATAAGTTCTAGAATGTCTTTCTAATAATCCTAAATAAAGCCTTTCAGAAGTAGTAAGTGGCTCTAAAGTATCGCCAGTATTTTCATTTATTGATGTATAAATAGGCTCAGGTGAATAATCTGGAGAATCAGTAAAAGCTGGAGTTGAATAGTTTGTGCGTATAGGCTCTATAGAAATTACTGTATTTAAATTATCCCAGTCAGCATTATTATCTAATTTAGTAATTTTAACATATTTTTTTCTTATTAAACTAAGCAATATAGCT
>CAJFJY010000029.1 GCA_904384205.1 uncultured Clostridia bacterium
TATTTTGATTTCTTCTTTAGTTTGTGGGTTTCTACCTTTTCTAGCAGCTCTTTTTCTAACTTCGAAAGATCCAAATCCAACTAATTGAACTTTATCTCCCTTTTTTAAAGCATCAGTTACAACTTCTACAAAAGCATTAACTGAAGATTCTGCTACTTTTTTTGTGTCTCCTGTTTTTGCAGCTATTGCTGCGATTAAATCAGCTTTGTTCATTTAAATTACCTCCTATAGATTTAAAATTATGTACGTTTATCGCCTGAACTAAGCAATAACTGTACTACTAATTAAAACTATTCGCCATATTTCGATAAAATCCTTCTTTTATTTTTATTTTTTCTAATTTTTCAGTATATTTTTGTATTTCATAAATTTTTTTAATATATTTTCATTTTTTCCAAAACTCTACAAAGTTTTTCTCCATATGGAATTTGTTTTAACTCTTTTTTTGTAAATATTTTTAATACTAGTACTGCTAATACATAAACTATTATAGCAACTACTATTGCTAATATTGTAGCCAATTTTTCTGCAATTATACCTGTTAAAACAGAATATATGAAATATGAGCAAATTCCCATTATTGCTACTGCTAAAATTGGTTTAATTACAAATTTTTTAAATGTTAAGTTTAATTTTATTACTTTTCTTAGAGCTGCTATTGATATTGAGAATGCTATTACATGACATGCAACTGATGCCCATGCAGCTCCATTTACTCCAAATGCAGGGTTTGGCACTAATACTAAATTTAATATTAATTTTGCAATTACTCCGACAACCTAAAGCCATTGCTGGTACTCTTAATTTTCCATATCCTTGTAGTATTGCATTTATTGTCTGATCTAATACTGTAAATATTATAGTTAATGCACTTATTTGTAATATTACTGTTCCATTACTTGCGTTTGGAAATAACAATCTTAGTATTGGTCCTGCAAATATAAACATCCCAACTGTACAAGGTAGTGCTATTAACATTGATGTCATTAATGAAAATGATGATTTCTGTACTATTGTTTTTTTATCTTTTCTAGCTTTCGCTGCAGATATTGCAGGTACTAATGCTGTAGCAAATGCTACATTTATTGATAGTGGTAAACTTGTTAGCATATCAACTTTTCCACCTAATATTCCATATTGTGCTAATGCCTCATTCTCTGGCAAAAACTCTTTTAAGCTTCTTACAACTGTGAATGAATCTATATTTTTATTTAAAGATGACATTATTGCTGTTAATGATATTGGTATTGATACCATTAATATTTTCTTTATTATATTTTTTACTCTTTCATATTTATAATTTACAGTTGATTTTATTTCTAAAGCTATTTCTCTTCTTACTGTTTTATAGTATAAGAAGAGATATCCAAATCCTACAAATGTTGCAAGTGTTGTGGCAACTGTTGCTCCTGCTGCCATCCATACTGTTGATACATTAGAAATTATTGCTACTATTTCTACTATTATTATTGTTAATAACGTTTTAAATACTTGTTCTAATGTTTGAGACCTTGCTGTTGCTTTTACATTTTGCCTTCCATTAAAATATCCTCTCATTACTGATGCTATTGCTACAAAAAATATTGCTGGTGATAATGCTACCATTGTCATTTCTGCCTCTGGTATTTTAAGCCATTGTTTTGATATTATTCCTGCTCCTAAAAATAGCATTAGACTTCCTATTAATCCTATTATTGCAAAAGTTGCAAAAGCTATTTTGAATATTCGATACGCTCCCTTATGATCTCCTACTGCAACTCTTTCTGATACTAATTTTGATATAGCATTTGGAACTCCTATAGAAGAAATTGTAAGTAACATTGCATATATTTGATAACTACTAGATACTATACCATTTCCTTCATCTCCAAACCCTTCCCTGTTTGTCAAATATAGTGTATATACCATACCTAATAGTTTTATTAGTACTTGGGAAAACATCAAAGTTAATACACCTTGTAAAAATCCTTGTTTTGTTTCTTCCCTTTGCTCTACATCAATGTGTTTTGTTCTTCTATGAGTGTTTTTATGCTTTTTTAATCTTTCTGTAATTCCTATTTTATTTCTTGGCATTAAACTTCTCCTTAACTTTTACTTTTTGTATTTTTTAATATACTACTAAGTTCTTACTTATCATTTTTATAATTTTATAAATGTAAAAAGTATATTAATTTCTTAATAAAATATATATTTATTGAAATTAATTTATTACTATTATAATTTTAAACTGTGTTTTTATCAAGACTTTTTGAAAATTTTTGCGAAAAAAGATTGACAAATGTGGGTTTTTATAATAAAATAGTTAAGCAATTATTAAGATTATGATTTAAGTTGAAGCCTCTCCCCGGTGGCTAAAATTTAATTTTCATATATAAATAAAACAAAAATATAATTAATAGGAGGGTATTATTGCCATGAATAATACAACATATAGCCCTAAAAAAGGCGAAATAGAAAGAAAATGGTATGTAATTGATGCAACAAATAAACCTTTAGGAAGAATTGCAACAGAAGCTGCATTAATTTTAAGAGGAAAACACAAACCAACATTTACACCAAACATTGATACTGGTGACCATGTAATCATCATAAATTGTGCTAAAGCAATTTTAACAGGAAACAAATTAGATCAAAAAATGTATAGACATCATTCAGGTTATATTGGAGGAATGAAAGAAGTTTCTGCAAGAGTAATGCTTGAAAAAAATCCAGAAAAAGCTATGATGTTAGCTGTAAAGGGAATGTTACCACATAATTCTTTAGGAAGAGCACAATTAAAAAAATTAAGAGTATATGCTGGTGATAAACATGAAAACCAAGCACAAAAACCAGAAGTATGGGAGGTAAAGTAAAATGGCTAAATCAGAAAAAATAGTTTATACTGGTACAGGTAGAAGAAAATCTTCTATTGCTAGAGTAAGATTAGTTGAAGGTTCTGGAAAAATTACTATTAATGGAAAAAGCATTGATGATTTTTTCGGAGTAGAAACTTTAAAAGTTATAGTAAGACAACCATTAACAGTTACTAATACTACATCTAAATATGATGTTATTTGTACAGTTAAAGGTGGAGGATTTACAGGTCAAGCAGGTGCTATCAGACATGGTATAGCTAGAGCTTTAAATGAAGCTAATTCAGAATATAGACCAGCTTTAAAACAAAACGGATTCTTAACTAGAGATCCTCGTATGAAGGAAAGAAAGAAATATGGTCTTAAAAAAGCTCGTAAAGCACCACAATTTAGTAAAAGATAATCTTTTTCAAAAATTTCAACCCACAAAAGTTTTCAAACTTTTGTGGGTTTTATTTATTAGTATTCGTTTTTTATTTAATTATTGACTCTATATCATACTGCATCTTTACAAATTTATTTATTATTCCTATATCATCTATTCTATTAATTCCAAAACATTTTCTTCCTAAGTCTTTTATTGAAGCACCACAATGATATAGTTCTTTATTATCTATGACAATAAACCTATCATGAAATTTATCTGTTTTTGCTACTTTTAAAGTTGGATATTCTCTATTAAATTTTTGTATATCCAACTTTGAAATATTACTTTTTTTCGAAGTTAGTATTACTACTTCTACATTTTTATTTTTCTTTACTAATATTTTTAAAATACTATCATCTATGTAATTATCGATTATAACAATTTTATTTTTTGCTCTTTTAATAATATCTATTATCAAACTATATGCATCATATATTTGACCTTCAAAAAATATTTTTTGTTTTATATTTTCTTCATATTGTAATTGATTAAATATTTCATCAAATTTTTTATCATGTTCTAGCAATTTATATTCTACATTTGTTAATCTTTCAAATATTTGTGCATTTGAAGATATAAATTTTCGCATTTCAATAAAAGCTCTTATTATGCTAATACTAACTTGAATAGCAATATCATTTTTTAATACCCCTGCAAGCATTGATATTCCTTGCTCAGTATAAACATATGGTAAATATTTTCTTGTAACTTCTCCATTATTAACTTTTTTATTTAAGGTTCCAAATTGGAACCTTAAATTTTTAAATTCATCTTCAGTTAATTGAAAGCAAAAATCTTTATTTTAAGCGAATAAATTATCTATCCTGAAATCTCTTGTTTGCAATATTCCAATTAACAATATTCCAAAATGCTGTGATATATTCTCCTCTATTTGCCTTATACTGTAAGAAATATGAATGTTCCCACATATCTAACACCAAAAGTGGATTGCAACCCCATAATGTTAAATTTTGATGTTTCTCACATTGCAAAATCTCCAATTTATTCCATTGCGGTACCAATGCTAAAATACACCAACCTGATGCTTCTACAACTTTACTTGCTTCTGTAAATTGATTTTTAAAAGCATCATAACTTCCAAAATCTTTTATTATTTGTTGCATCAATTCAACACTTGGCGTTGTTGGCATTGCTGGTCCCATATTTTCAAAAAATAATTCGTGTAAAATTGCACCTGAGCCAAAAAAACTTAAATCTTTTTCTAAACACTTTATATTAGAAAAATTGTTTTCTGTTCTTGCTTTTTGCAATTTTTCTTCAGTTTTATTTGTGTTATCAACATATCCTTTATACAAAGTTTTATAATGTATTTCTAAAGTTTCTCTTGAATAATATGGTTCTAATGCTGTTAATGGGTATGGTAACTCTATCATTTTTAGCATAAAATCACTCCTTACTTTTTATTAATGTTTTCTACTTTATTATTATATTACAAAATTTTTATATTATTAATTTATTATTTTCTATCTTTTTATAAACAAATTATATTCAATTTTACTATCAAAAAAATAAAACCAGATTATAAGAGTAAATATAATTTATCTTACTCTTATATCTAGGTTTTCTATTACATTACTAACAAATTATTTTTCTTCTCTTAATTTAATATGTACATCTTTTAATTGCTGTTCACTTACAACAGATGGTGCATTCATCAATAAATCTCTTGCTCTTTTATTTTTAGGAAATGCAATTACTTCTCTAATATTTTGGGAATCTGAAATAAGCATTATCATTCTATCTATACCAGGTGCTGCACCTGCATGTGGTGGTGTTCCATATTGGAATGCTTTATATAATGCACCAAATCTTGATTTAACATCTTCTTCTGTATAACCTGCTATTTCAAAAGCTTTTACCATTATTTCTGGATTATGATTTCTAACTGCTCCTGATGCCATTTCATAACCATTGCATACTAAATCATATTGATAAGCTAAAATATCTAATGGATCTTTATTTTCTAATGCTTCTAATCCACCTTGAGGCATTGAGAATGGATTATGGCTAAAATCTATTGTTCCTTCATCTGATAATTCATACATTGGAAAATCAACTATAAAGCAAAATCTGTATACATTTTTTTCTAATAAATCTAGCCTTTTCCCTAATTCTATTCTTACCAATCCTGCTATTTTTTGAGCTTTAGTAAACTCATCTGCAATAAAGAAAATAGCTGAATTCTTTTTCAAATCATATTCTTTTTGTAAAACATCTTTCATCTCTCCTGTTATGAACTTAGAAATTCCACCTTGCATTATTCCGCTATTCTCAAATTTTACCCAAGCCAAGCCTTTTGCTTCACATTCTTCCACTGCAAAATCGTTCATCTTATCAAAGAATTTTCTTCCTTGGTCTGCCCCATTTTCTACTATTATGGCTTTTACAGTTTTACCTTTAAATGCATTAAACTCTGTATCCTCAAATAATTTAGTTACATCTTGTATAATTAGTGGATTTCTTAAATCTGGCTTATCAATACCATATTTCTCCATTGCTTCTCTATATGGAATTCTAATAAATGGTCCTTTGTCAACTTTCCAGTTTGTAAATTTCTCAAATGTATATGGCACTACATCTTCCATAACTTTGAAAACATCTTCCTGTGTTGCAAAGCTCATTTCATAATCTAATTGATAAAACTCTCCTGGTGCTCTGTCAGCTCTTGGATCTTCATCTCTAAAACATGGTGCTATTTGATAGTATTTATTAAATCCACCTACCATAAGTAATTGCTTAAATTGTTGTGGTGCTTGTGGCAATGCATAAAATTCTCCTGGGTTTAATCTACTTGGCACTAGATAATCTCTTGCACCTTCTGGTGAAGAATTTGCAAGTATTGGTGTTTGAACTTCTGTAAATCCTAATTCATCCATTCTATCTCTTAAAGTTTTCAAAATTTTAGACCTTAATAAGATATTATTATGCAATTTTTCATTTCTCAAATCTAAAAATCTGTATTCTAATCTTAGATCTTCTCTAACTTCTTGGTCTGTATTAATTTCAAATGGAAGTACATTTTTACACTTTCCAAGTATTTCTAATTTTTTTGCAATTACTTCTATCTCTCCTGTACTTATATGCTTGTTTTTATTACTTCTCTCTACAACTTCTCCTTCTACATGAATACAGCTTTCAGTTGTGTATTCTTTAACTACTCCTTGTAGACTTTCATCGTTAACAACAATTTGTGTTATTCCAAATTCATCTCTTAAATCTATGAAAATCATTCCACCTAAGTCTCTTATTTTTTGAATCCATCCTGCTAATTCCACATTTTCTCCAACATTGTTTATATTTAATTCTCCACATGTTTTTGTCCTATACATATTCTTTCCTCCAATTCTTTAGCTATACTATCACAAAAATATTGATTTTTCAAGGTTTATAACTATTAAATTTAACATTAGCACATAATATATATTATGTGCTAATGTTCTGAAATCCGATATTTTTAAGAGTTTTAGGACTTTAAGACTATGTTTTTATATTATTTTTAATAATAAGAAAGGCATTTCGCTAAGCAAGTCTTTGTAGCGCGTGCGAAATACATGCCACTCACTTCGTTCGGGCGAATTAATGTAGCCTAACCTTGTTGTATACGGAAAAATCCACATGTGGTTAAGATAAAAGCTGATTTTTCCTATACAATAAGAAAGGCGTGCGTTAACGAAATCAAAGATTTCGACGCACACATGTGAAGACTGCTTCGCAGTACTTCACTAATATAGGAAGCCTAACCTTGTTAATCCACATAGGGTCAAGATAAAAGTCGATTTTTCCTATACAATGAAAAATGGCAATGTATAAAAATACATTGCCCAAAGACTTTATTTTTTATCTTATAATGTTTTTCTTAATTTCTTTATATCTTTAATTTCTTGATATAAATTATCAATTGCTTTCTTTTTGTTTATAAATGCTTCTTGAATTTCGTTTAAAACATTCATATAATTCTCTGGTGTTTCACCATTTCTAAAAAATATCTTCATTCCCTCTAAATAATAATTTTGCTTTTTATTAGAAGAAGATTTAATTCTTTTATCATCATAGCTTTTTATTTGTTTTAATCTTTTTAGTTCATTAGATAATTCATCAATATAATCAATTGTGCAACCAATTTCATATTCTATATCATCTATGACAACAGCCATTAAAGCTTTAACTATAATTGGATTATCTTTACCTAATTTGGCATTATTAGATATTTCATTAAGTGCATCAATAGGTTTGACATTTTCATGTGGCTTAGTATTGTCTATTAAAATTTTTATAGTATCTGTAATTCCTATGTGAGATTTATATTGTCTTTTACTAACTATTGCATCAAATTCATCTGCTACTCTTATAATTTGTCCTTCATAAGGAATATCTTTTTTAGTTAATCCTTTAGGATATCCTGAACCATCTAAAGCTTCATGATGATAAATTGGACCTGCTGCATATGGTCTTAATTTTTCATCATTCATGCATATATTATATCCTATTGTCGTATGAGTTTTCATAGTTTCAAATTCTTCATCTGTTAGCTTTGCAGGTTTTTGTAAGATTTCTTGAGGTATAAATTGTTTTCCGATGTCATGTAAATATGCACAAATAGTACAATATTCTATAAAACCTCTTTTACAATGTAATTTCTCACAAATACGACAAGTAAGATTGGCAACATTTTCAGAATGTTTTCTAGTAAAAACATCAAGGCTTCCTAATATATTTAATTGATATTGCATTGTTTTATCTAAATTATATGCCTTTAGGCTTGTTGGATCATAAAAATTAAACTCTTCTTTCATAATTTTTTTCATTCCTTCCTTAAGATACAAATCTAATAAAAAATAGTAATTATTTTTAAATTTTAATCCTCTTTTAAGTATAGTATATTATTTTTTATTAAAAAATTCAATAGGCAAAAAACTTTTTAGTTTTCTGTCAATGCGCATAAAGTGTAGTTGTCTCATTTGGAGTATAACTTGAGTCATTTCCTCCTACTCTAGATTCACCTAATGCTGATGTATACCATCCAGCGAATTGATATCCTGATCTAGTAGTGTTAGGAAGTATGATTGAGCCATTTTTATAATTTGCTGTCAAAGTTCCAGACCCTGCGTAAAATGTATATTATGTACTAATGTTCTGAAATCCAGTATTTTCAAGTATTTTCATTTTTTATCTAAATTCTATTGAAAAATTTTATAAAAAATAATATACTTATAACAAATGAAAAGGAGAATGCTAATGATGAATAAAAATTTGAAAAATCAAAAAGGAATAACCCTTATTTCTTTAACAATAACAGTAATTATTTTAACCTTGATTACGGGGATTATAATATATAATGCTAGGGATAGCATATATATAAGAAATTATACTTACCTAGAAAATGATATACAAAACCTAAGAGATAAAATATCTAATTTTTATAATGAATATGGCAGTATTCCAGCAAAAACTCAAGTTACTAGAATATCATCTGAAATAGAGACAGTTTTTAATGATATTGAGAAACAAAATCTAGGAGAATTTTATGTAATAGATTTACAAGTATTTGATGGTTTGACCTTACATTATGGTCAAGATTATGAAAAAGTAAAAAATAGTGATGTAGTAAATGAATATTATCCAGATTTATATATTATAAACAGAGTTACTCATAATATATTTTTGTTAGGTGGTACTAGAGCCAAAGAAGGAAATGAAATAAAAACTTATTATACAGATTATTCAGCACCTAATAATGATTTTGTAGATTTTAGATATATTGATGGAATAAAAATTCCTGATGGATATTATTATATAGGTAGAAATGATGAGAATAAAATAGTTATATCAACAAACCAAACAGATACAATAGACAATACAAGCAATACACAATATGTATGGCAACCAACAACTGAAACGCCAGAAAATGTTAACTTTGCAGAGGGACAAACTCAGCTAAAATTGGAACAAAGTGCTAAATACAACAATGGCTATTATTATAATTCAAATACTAATACAGTAATATATTTACCATTTGAAATAACTACATTACATCCTGGAGAAACAGCAACTGCAGAAAATAATCAATATGTAGATGGAGATAAAATATCTATAATACCAGAAGGATTTACTGTATCTGATGTAGATAGAGGTGGAAACTATGGAGATAGTAGTGCTCGTACAAGTAACCGTGAATATGATAGTACTACAAACAATGGTGATAGTTTTTCTTTCCGACCAATCTTATATTTATAGTTTTTTATCGCTAACACAAAAATTAAACTTAAACTCGCAAGTTCAAAAAAAAATGAATTTGCGTGTTTTTTTATGTTAAACAATTGACTTTTGAGCAATTTCATTATATTATATATACTGTAAAAAATAGTGTTTTTAAAAGCCTAAGGAGGAAAAGTATGGGAGAAGTAATCGTAATAACATCCGGTAAAGGTGGAGTAGGAAAAACAACAACAACTGCAAACCTTGGTGCAAGTCTTGCAGTAGAAGGAAAAAAAGTAGCACTAGTTGATACAGATATAGGATTAAGAAACTTAGATGTAGTAATGGGATTAGAAAATAGAATTGTTTATGACATAGTTGATGTTGTAGAAAAAAAATGCAAATTAAGACAAGCCCTTATAAAAGATAAAAGATTTAAAGAATTATACCTACTTCCAGCAGCTCAAACACGAGATAAAAGTGCAGTAAATGAAGAACAAATGAGAGAACTTACAGATAAACTAAAAGAAGAATTTGATTACATATTAATAGATTGCCCAGCAGGTATCGAACAAGGATTTAAAAATGCAATAGCCGGTGCAGACCGTGCAATAGTTGTAACAACAGCTGAAATATCAGCAATAAGAGATGCTGATA
Organism: uncultured Clostridia bacterium; assembly: GCA_904384205.1. Classification (GTDB taxonomy): domain Bacteria; phylum Bacillota; class Clostridia; order TANB77; family CAG-508; genus CAG-269. The sequence continues at coordinate 10,153 of CAJFJY010000029.1, forward strand.
GAATTATAGGTTTATTAGAATCTTCAGACATCAAGAACCCAGAATTAGTAATAAATAGAATTAGACCAAATATGGTTAGAAAAGGTGAAATGATGGATGTTGAAGATATCGTTGATCTTTTATCTATTGACTTAATAGGCGTTGTACCAGATGATGAATACATTATCACACAAACAAACAAAGGTGAGCCAGTAATTCAAAACAAAAAGGCTCCTTCTGGTAAAGCATATATGGAAATAGCTAAAAGAGTTCTAGGAGAAAAAATCGAAGTAACAATTCCAGGAAGAGAAAAAGGATTTTTTGCAAGATTAAAGAGATTATTTAAAAAATCTTAATCTTAAAAATATATAATCCAAAAATTAGAATTGTAAGTTAAAAGAAACAAAATTTAAATATAGAATAAAACACGCAAAACATGGAGGTATAGAAAAGAATGTTTGAAGGCATTATAAATTTCTTTAAAAGAAAAGGAAAAAAAGAGGAAAAAAAAGAAACATCTAATTCAAGAGATACAGCAAAAGAGAGATTACATTTAGTACTTATGCAAGACAGAGCTAATGTATCAGCTGATTTCTTAGAATTAATGAAACAAGAAATTATCGAGGTAATTAAAAAATATATAGAAATAGACGAAGGAGCTATTGATGTTAGACTTACAAATAAAGAAAACGAAGATGGAACAAATGGAGCTCCCGCTTTATATGCAAACATTCCAATCTTAAATATAAAACACGATGTCGGAAAAGCAAATAAAAATGCAAATGAAGAAATAAAAACAACAAATAATAAAGCAAATGAAAACGAACCTAAAAAAGAAAAGCAAGATAATGATAATCAAGAAAAAAATAAGAAGCCAGTGGAAAAAAGTGATGACAAAATAGATATAAAAGCCGAAAAAGAATCATTAAACAAACAAAAAAAAGCAGAAACAGATAAGAAGGAAAATGCAAACAAAAAGCCTAAAAAGTCAGATTCTGCCCAAGAAAAAAAGGAAGTTAAATCAGAAAATGTAAAGGAAAAAGAGTGATTTAATTGAGAAAAAGAGAACTTAAAAATATGGAATGGGGATTATTAATTTCTGCAATAATATTATCAATCATAGGAATCATTGCACTATTCTCAGCTACTCAAGAAACAGGATATGAAGAATTTCAAAAACAAATAATATGGGTAGCTGTAAGTCTTGTTGCAATGGTAATTGTTATGTTGATAGATTATGAAGTATTAGTAAAAATATCCCCTGTTTTTTATGGAATATTCATAATTTTATTAATAGCTGTACTCTTCACAGAGCCTATTAATGGTGCTTCTAGCTGGTTTAATATAGGAGGATTTTCTTTTCAACCAGGGGAATTTGCAAAAATATTTGTTATTTTATTTTTGGCATTTGTAATTTCAAAAATTCAATATAGATATAAGGAAGATATAAATAAACCAACACGAATTCTAATAATTTTAGCAACTGTACTAGTTCCAGTATTATTAATAATAAAAGAACCTGATTACGGAACTGCAGCAGCCTATATAGTTGCATTAGCAGTAATTCTATTCACTTCAGGATTAGATAAAAAATATATAATTGGAACAATTATATTAATTCTAATAGCTGTGCCTCTATTATACTTTTTTATATTACCAGAGCATGCTAAAGCAAGAATTGACATATTCTTAAATCCAGAATCAGACCCTAGAGGTGCCGGATATAACATTATTCAATCAAAACTAGCAATTGGAGCTGGCGGACTTACAGGTATGGGATTACTTAAAGGAAATCAAACTCAATTAGGATTTTTATACCCTAAAACAACAGACTTCATTTTTGCTGTAATTGGAGAAGAAATGGGATTTATTGTAGCAGGAGCCATAATAATTATCTACGTTTATTTTATTACCAAAGTACTCTATATTGCTAAAACAGCAAAAGATACTACAGGTTCTATAATAGCATCAGGTATCGCAGGAGTATTTATATTTCATTTTTTAGAAAATGTCGGAATGGTTATGGGATTATTACCAATAACAGGTGTTCCTCTTCCATTCATTAGCTATGGTGGAAGTTCAATGATTACAAATTTTATAATGTTAGGAATTTTGTTAAACATTAGTGGTAAAAGGCAAAAAACGATTTTCGTAAAATAGTAAATATAGTAATAATTTTAAAATTCAAATAAATAAACCGTTTTTAATTATTTACTCGCTCCCAGAGGTATATATATAAAATATTTATTCATTCTTCCCCACTGGTACTGTAAGGATTAAAAATCCTAACAGTACTCAGCGGTCGCCCACAAAGAACTCATTTATATTTTATATATATACCTCTTCTCGCTAATTAAATTATTACAGGTCTATTTATTTGAATTTTAAAATTAGAAGGAGAAAAAATGTATTTAAAAGATTTACAAATAGGAAATGTAAAATTAGAAAATAATATATTACTAGCACCAATGGCAGGAATTACAGATCTTGCTTTTAGAAAAGTCTGTAAAGATTTTGGAGCAAGTTTGGTCTGCACAGAGATGATAAGCAGTAAAGCAATTTTATATGATGATTCTAAAACTAAATTGTTGATGAAAACAGATGGTGAAAAAAGACCTATAGCATTTCAAATATTTGGAAGTAGCGAGGAAGCAATGGGATATGCCACAAAATATGTAAATGATTTAGCAGATATAATAGATATAAATATGGGTTGCCCTGCACCTAAAGTTGTAAAAAATGGTGATGGTAGTAAATTATTATTAGACATAGAAAAGGCTGAAAAAATCATTAAAGCTGTAGTTCAAAACACAAATAAACCTGTAACTTTAAAATTAAGAAAAGGTTGGGATTCAGAACACATTGTAGATGTAAAATTTGCCAAAATGGCAGAAAGTGCAGGTGTTTCAGCTATCACAATACACGGAAGAACTAGGTCAGAATATTATTCTGGAAAAGCAGATTTAGAAATCATAAAAAAAGTTAAGGAATCAGTAAAAATTCCTGTTATAGGAAATGGAGATATAATTGATGAAGAATCAGCTTTAAAAATGTTTGAATATACTGGTGTAGATGGAATAATGATTGGTAGAGCCACACTTGGTAATCCATGGATATTTTCTAGAATTATATATTATCTAAAAACAGGTCAAAAATTGCCAGAGATTTCAAAAGATGAAAAATTGCATATTATTAAAAAACATATTAATCTTGAATTAGAACAAAAACCAGAAATTGTAGCAATAAGAGAATTGAGAAAACATATTTCAGCATATACAAAAAATTTAAGAAATTCAAGCGAATTTAGAAATGAAATCAATAAAATAGAAACAAAAAAAGAATTATTAGCTAAATTGGATGTATACTTTTCATCTCTATAACTATTTCAAAGAATATTTTATTTTTCAAAGAATACTATTAATTAAGATTGGAGGAATTTCATTGAAAAAGAAAATATTCTTTTTATTTATTCTATTTTTTATATTTATTTTTTTCATTATTTATATATTTTTTATTAAAAATACGGCTAAAAATTTAAATATTGGAAATAATAATAATAGTCAAGAAATTGTAAATAAATTTTTAAATATTAGTTCTTATGAAGCAATAATTGAAATGAAAGTACAGAGTAATAAAAATATAAATAAATATAAAATTAAACAATGTTACATAGATAAAGAAAATAATTATCAAGAAATAATAGAGCCTGAAAATATTCAAGGAGTAAAAATTGAATATAAAGATAATAAATTAACAATTTCTAATAGCAAATTAAACTTAGCTACTATGTTTGAAAATTATAAATATTTAACAGAAAACAACTTTGATTTATTTTCTTTTGTTAATGATTATTTAAGTAATAATGGATCTAGATTTTATGAAGAAAATAATTATATTATAATGAAAACAAAATCTACTAATACAAATGAATATTTAAAAAATAAAGAGCTCTATATTGACAAAAAAACATGTATACCAGTTAAAATGGTAATTAACTCAGATAACAAAAAAGAGGCAATATTCATATCATATAATGAGGTGAAAATAAATTAAAATATAAGTTCACTTCAACTAATATTAAAATCTTGACAAATATATAATATTAGGAGTGAAAATAATGGTAATAAGAAGAGGAGATATGTTTTATGCTGATTTAAGTCCTGTAGTAGGTTCTGAACAAGGAGGTATAAGACCTGTATTAATTATACAAAATGATTTAGGAAATAAATATAGTCCAACAGTTATAGCAGCTGCTATAACATCTCAAACTAGCAAAAATAAGTTGCCAACTCATATAGAGATAGATTCAAAAAATTGTGGTTTAAAAAGCGATTCGGTAGTTTTAACAGAACAAATAAGGACAATAGATAAAAGCCGTTTGAAAGAAAAAATAGGTCATATAGAAGATGAAGAAGTTATCCATAAGATAAATAATGCTTTAGGAGTAAGTTTTGGATTAGGAGATTAAATTTCTAAAAAAATAATAGCTTTAGATATCATTATATATCTAAGGCTATTATTTCTGAAAGTTAGTAATTTTTATGAAAATATATAATATATTGTTGCTTAATTTCTATAAATCAACTGTTAATGTAGGTAAAGTTAATGTTGTTGCTCCAGTAGACTTATTTATTACAGCTATACTTGTTTTATATGTTCCTGTCCTATTTCCGTAATCTGATTTATTTATTCTTGTTTGCCATTCTTCACCTGAACTATCACCTATAACTGATTTATTATATGTTCCAGAAGTTGTTGTGAATTTTACCTGATAATTTGTATATGTTTTTACATTATAAACTTTTACCCAATATCCTGTACTGTCTTTTCTAGCTTCTACAACAAATCCACCCATATCTGGATTATCATGTGTACAATCATATAACGTTAATTGATCAGTATAAGCTGCACTTGGAGTAGTTATTTTATCATGTGTTGATGTTGCGCTTTTACCAGAAGTAGTACTAGTTCTAATTAAAGTTGAATTATACACTTCCATACTTCCATAAGTATCTTCAATAGAATTGAAATTACCTGCCTGTACAGAAGTAGAAGCCGTTATTGTAGCATAACGAACTGTAGCTTTTGCAGTATTATTACTATTGGCTGAAACTATACCATGACTTTTACTTGTTATATTTATTGATCGTGAAGAATCACTATTTCCTGTAACATTTAGCGTTCCCTCATTGTAAATTGCTGTACCCTCGCTATTATTCATTTGAACATTTACAGTTCCTGTTACGTTCATTGTTCCAGAGGACTTATTTCCTAACGGATATAATGCTATGCCACTGCTACCACTATTTGCAATATATGTTCCTCCAATGATATTTGCAGTACCATAATTTTCTATACAGTTATTATTAGAGTTAGATGTATTTATATACATAGTACCATTTGATACTTCTAATGTACCTCTATTTAATGCTGTTCCAGTCAAAGATTTACTATTTAAATTTAATTTAACATTTTTTCTAGATGGAATTTCAAAGTCTTCGGTTCTATTAACCAACAAAATTACTGTTGTTTTTACATTAGTCGAAGGAACTGCATCTACTGCATCTTGTACACTTGGATATAATGTACTTCCTATTTGAGCTACACCTAATTCCCATACTGCATATAATATTGTATCTTCACTAAATGGATATGTTCCTCCTGCACTGTATTTTGCAGTTGTTGCTGTTTTCGATGTTGACCAACCTAGAAATGTATACCCAGTCCTTGTTGGCTTTTTAGTATTTAATTTTATATCTATACTTGTTGCTGAATTATATATATTTCCTGTTGTCCTTGAAGGTGCTCCAGTTCCTCCATTTGCATCATATTCTATTATTATTACTTTTTTCCATATTGCATATAACGTTGTTGGACCATTAAATGTATATGTATACAAATGTCCTGGTGTATATAATGCTGTTGTTGCTGTAGGACTAGTATTCCATCCTAAAAATGTATATCCACTCCTTGTGGCACTTGGAATAAATACTGGTTCATTTTTATAGTTTGCTATTATACTATCATTTTCTGCTGCAAATGTGTATTCTTTTCCATTTAAAGTTCCGTTTCCTGTAACTGTCCATTTATCAAATTTTTTTCTTGTTACAACAGTTGTTGCTTCAGCTGTTCCTCCATTTCCATCAAATGTTATGGTATATCCATTTGGTGGTATAGGATTATCTATTGTTATTGTAGAATTATATTCTCCTTCTACTGTAGAGTTTTTAGTTGTACCATTATATTCTCCTCCATTTGGATTTATTGTTAATGTATAAGTATTTACTTTCCATATAGCATATAGATTTACTGTTGCACCATTTTCTGAAGATAAATTTTCTACACTTTCTCCATCTGTATATTTAGGTGTTGTTGCTGCACTACTAGTATTCCAACCTAAAAAAGTATAATTTGTTTTTACAAATTTATTTAACGTTAGATTTTTAGCCGTATCATAAGTCATATTTAAATTTGACATACTTCCACTTGTGGCACCATTTCCATTAAACTTAATTGTATAAGTATTTGGTGTCCAATGAGCATAAAGTGTAGTTGTTGCAGTTGGAGTATAACTTGAGTCATTTCCTCCTACTCTAGATCCACCTGATGCAGATGTATACCATCCGGCGAATTGATATCCTGATCTAGTAGCATTAGGAAGTGTAATTGAATTGTTTGTGTAGTTCGCTGTCAATGTTCCTGTCCCTGCTCCAAATGTATAGGTTGTTCCACTAAGTGAACCTGAACCTGATTTTGACCAACTACTAAATGATTTCGTTGATGTCAAGCTTGACGTTTCTGGAGTTCCATTGTTGCCATTAAATGTTACTTTATATCCTGATGGTGGTGTTGGATTTGCTACTGTATATCTAGTTCCATAATCTTGTGTTACTGTTGTATTTTCTGTTTTTCCATTATATGTTCCACCATTTGGATTTATTGTTAATGTATAACTATTTGCATCCCATACCGCATATAAAATTGTACTTTCGCTAAATGAATATAATGTATTTGGTTGATATGTTACCGTTGTTGCAGTTGGCGATGTTGACCAACCTTTAAATGTATATCCTGTTCTTGTTGGTATTGTTGATGATAATATAATGTTTGTACTTGTGTCTGAATTATATGCATAACCTGTTTGACTTCCTGGTGCTCCACTACCATTATTTGCATTATATGTTATTGTTATTGTTTTTCTCCATATTGCATATAAATTTACTGTTCCCCCATTTGTTGTTGTTAAGTTATTTACACTTTGTCCATTTGAGTAGTCAGCTGATGTATCTGAAGCACTTGTTCCCCAACCCATAAATGTATATCCAGTTTTAGAAAATGCATTTGATGTTAAGTTTTTAGCTGTACCATATGTCATACTTAAGTCTGCCATACTTCCACCTGTAGCTCCATTTCCATTGAACTTAATTGTATATGTATTTGGTGCCCATTGTGCATACAATGTTTCTGATTGTGTTGGTGTATAGCTTCCACCTACATCTCCTCTTTTTGTTCCTCCACTTGCTGATGTATACCATCCTGTACAATGATATCCTGTTTTTGTTGCATTTGGCAATGTAATACTATTATCTGTATAATGTGCAGTTATAGTTCCATCTCCATTACCAAATGTATATGTTTGTCCATTTAAAGATCCTTGTCCTTCTAATGTCCAATTGCTAAATGATTTTGTTGATGTTATGCTAGATTGTCCTGCTGTTCCTGTATTACCATTAAATGTAATTGTGTATCCTGTTGGTGGTACTGGGTCTGCTATTGCTGTTGTTGTTCCAAAATCCCCTGATACCTTTGAAGTATTAGTAGTATTTCTCCAAGTACCTCCATTTGGGTCTACTGTTAATGTATAGTTATTTACACCCCATACAGCATATAATGTGATATTATCACTAAAATTATATGTATTTCCTGCGTCATATTTTACTTCTGAAGAATCTTCTTCTATTCCCCATCCATTAAATGTATAACCTTCTCTTGTTGGTTTTGTACTACTTAATTTTATACTTACACTTGCTTGTGAATTGTATAATACACCTGTTTGACTATTTGGGGCTCCTTCCCCTCCATTTGCATTATATGAAATTGTAATTGTTTTTTGCCAAATTGCATATAAAGTAACTACTACACCATTTTCACTTGTTAGATTTTTTACATTTTGTTGATCACTATATTGTACTGATGTTGCAGTACTACTTGTATTCCATCCTAAGAATTTATATCCTGTTTTAGCATAAGCATTAGCAGATAAAGTTTTTAGCTCATCATATGTCATACTTAAATCTGACATATTTCCACTTGTTGCACCATTTCCGTCAAATCTTATTGTATAAGTATTTGCTGTCCAATCAGCTGTTAATGTTTCATCTTTTTCTGGTGTATACTCTTCTCCAGGTTTTCCTACTGGATCTCCTTCTTCATTTTCCCATTCATTTATTTCATATCCTTCTTTATCTGTTGTTGGTAATTTTATACTTCCCTTATTATAATTTGCAGTTAAAGAACCATCTCCTACTCCAAATGTATATGTTGTTCCGCTCAAATTACCTTGTCCTTCTTTTGTCCACTCTGTAAATGTATTTGTAGCTGTAATAGAACTTGGTGTAGTACCTCCATTTCCATTAAATGTTACTGTATATCCTTTTGGTGGAGTTGGATTTGGTACATCTGTTGTACTTCCATAATCTCCTTTTACTACTGTATTAGATGTTTGACCTTTCCATGTACCTCCATTTGGATTAACTGTTAGGTTATAACTATTTACTTTCCATTGTGCATATAATGTAATATTAGCTGTTGGTGTATATTTGCTACCAGCACCTCCTATTGATGTACCTTCAGATGTTGCTGTAAACCATCCTAAAAATGTGTACCCTTCTCTTGTTGCATTTGGTAATGTTATTTCACCATTAGCATAATTTGCTTTTAATGTTCCATCACCTGCTCCAAATGTATATGTTGTTCCATTTAAATTTCCTGGTCCATCTTCTGTCCAACCTGTAAATATTTTTTCTGATGTAATACTTGGTTGTGTAGCTGTTCCATTATTTGCATTAAAGTTTACTGTATATCCTGTTGGTGGTATTGGGTTTGCTATTTCTGTTGATGTACCATAATCGCCTTTTACTTCTGAATTAATTGTTTGGTCATTCCAAGTACCTCCATTTGGATTTACTGTTAATGTATAACTATTTGTTCCCCATACTGCGTATAGAGTTGTATCATTGCTAAATAAATATGTTCCTCCTGGTTGGCAATCAACTTGTGTTGAATCTTTTGTAATTGTCCAACCATTAAATGAATATCCTTCTCTTGTTGGTTTTACATCACTCAATTTTATATTTACACTTGTTTGTGCATTAAATATTGTTCCTGTTGTTACTGAAGGTGCTCCGCTTCCTCCATTTGCATTATATGTAATTGTTATTGTCTTTTTCCATAAAGCATATAATTCTACTATTTCATTGTTCTTACTTGTTAAATTGTTTACTGTTCCTTTATCAGCATATTGTGCCGTTGTCGCATCTTTATTTGTGCTCCATCCAAAGAATGTATATCCATCTCTTTTAAATGTATTTCCTGGTAAAGCTTGAGGTTTATCATATGTCATATTCAAATTTGACATTTCTCCACTTGTTGCACCATTTCCGTTAAGTATTACTGTATATGTGTTAGCTTTCCATTGTGGTTTTAAAGTTTCATCATCTTGTGGTGTATATTCTTCTCCTGGTTTTCCTACTGGATCACCATCTTCATTTTCCCACTCTTCTAATTCATAACCTTCTTTATCTGCAGGTGGTAATACTATTGTGCCTTTTTTATAATTTGCAGTTAAATAGCCATCTCCTGCTCCAAATGTATATGTTGTTCCTTCTAAGCTACCTGCACCTTCTACTGTCCATCCTGTAAATTGATTTACAGCTTTTAATGTTTGTATTGTATTTCCACTTTCATCTTCAAATGTTACTGTATATCCTTCTGGTGCAGTTGGATCTGGTATCGTTGTATTTGTGCTATAATCACCTTTTACTTGTGATTTTCCTGTTGTATTATTCCATCTACCACCATTTGGATCTATTGTTAAAGTATAATTATTTAATCCCCAAACTGCATATAATGTTGTGTTATCACTAAATACGCCAGTACCTCCTGCTTGATATTTTACTTCTGTTGAATTTTGAATATCTGTCCATCCATTAAATATATATCCATTTCTTGTTGGCTTTGTGTCACTTAACTTTATTGTTACACTTTCTTGAGAATTATATAATGTTCCAGTACTAGATGATGGAGCTCCACTTCCTTCGTTCGCATCATATGTAATTGTTATTGCTCTTTTCCATAAAGCATATAATGTTACTGTTCCATTATTTTCTGTTGTTAAATTACTTACACTTTGTCCATTCGTATATTGAGCTTTTACATCATCTGGATTTGTTGACCATCCAAAAAATTCATATCCATCTCTTTCAAAAGCATTTGTAGGTAAATTTAAAGGTTGATCATATATCATAGGTAAGTTTTCCATACTTCCTGATGTTGCATTATTTCCGTCAAAAGATATTGTATATGTATTTGGTAACCATTCTACATGTAATGTTTCATCTTTTGTTGGTTTATAAGGATCTCCTGGTTTTCCAATAGGCTCTCCATCTTCATTTTCCCAATGATCTGGTGTGTATCCATCTTTTGATGGTTCTGGAAGAATTATCTCTTCATCATCATAAACCGCTGTTAATTTTCCATCACTTGATCCAACTGTATATGTATCATCCTCTAAAGTTCCATTACCATCTACAGTCCATTCAACAAAAACTTTATCTGAAGTTACTGGGTCTGGTGTAGTACCACCATTTCCATCAAATATTATTGTGTGTCCATCTGGTGGTATTGGATCTTCAATTTTTATTGATGATCCATAATCACCTTTAATAGTTGTTGGATCTTCACTACCTCTCCAAGTTCCATCTCCTGGATCTACTGTTATATTATATGTATTAATTTTCCATTGTGCATATAATGTAACATCTTCTGTCGGTATATATTTACCTCCAGCTGTTCCTATTGAAGTTCCTCCTGATGTAGCTGTAAACCAACCTGTAAATGTATATCCTTCTCTTGAAGCATTTGGTAATGTGATTTCATCATCTTTATAATTTGCTTTTAATGTTCCATCACCTGTTCCAAATGTATATGTTGTTCCACTTAAACTACCTGGTCCATCTTCTGTCCAACCTGTAAATGATTTTGTTCCAACTATACTAGCTTGCTCAGAATTTCCTTGGTTTCCATTAAATGTTACTGTATGTCCTGTTGGTGGTACTGGATTAGAAATTTCAGTTGTTAAACCATAATCTCCTTTTATAGTTTGTTCTTCTTGACTTCCACTCCAAGTTCCTCCGTTTGGATTTACTATTAAATCATATTTTTCCAATCCCCATACAGCATATAATGTAGTATCATTGCTAAATGAATATGTTCCTCCTGGTTGATATTTTACAGTTGTTGAATCTGCTGAATCTGTCCATCCCATAAATGAATATCCAATTCTTGATGGTATATCCTCTGTAAGTTTAATACTTGCTGTTGCTTGAGCATTGTACATTACTCCTTGTTGATTAGCAGGTGCATTCTCTCCATTATTTGCATCATATGTGATTGTTATTGTTCTTTCCCACATTGCATATAATGTTACTATTTCATTATTTTCTGTTGTTAAGTTATTTATTGTTTCGCCATCTTGATATATTGCACTTGTTCCATCTTTATCTGTATTCCATCCTATAAATGTATAATTATTTCTTACATAAGTATTTGTAGGTATTTTTTGTGATACATCATATGTCATATTCATATCTGCCATTGTTCCTGATGTAGCACCATTTCCATTTAATTTTACTGTATATGAATTTGCTGTCCAAACAGGATATAATGTCTCATCATCTTTTGGTTCGTATTCTTCTCCTGGTTTTCCTACTGGGTCTGTTCCTTCTGGATCTTTTGACCATTCATCACAATGATATCCATCTTTTACTGGTGTAGGCAATATAATTTTTTCTGTTTCATATCTTGCAGTTAAAGCTCCACTTCCTGCTCCAAATGTATATAATGAACCATTAATAGCTCCTGGGCCTTCTTCTGTCCACTCAACAAATTTCTTTGAAGCTGTTACTGTTGTTGTTTCTACTTCTCCACCATTTCCATTAAATGTAACTGTATATCCAGCAGGTGGAGTAGGTTGTTCAATATTAATTGTCTCTTGATATTTTCCTTCTAAATTACTATTTTCTTCTGTACCTCTCCATGTACCTCCATTTGGATTTACTGTTAAAGTATAACTGTTTGTTCCCCATACTGCATATAATACTGTGCTATCACTAAATCCATATGTTCCTTCTGCTACATATTTTACTTCAGAAGAATCTGGATCATCTGTCCAACCATTAAATGTAAATCCTTCTTTTGTAGGAATTGTACTACTTATTTTTATATTTGCTGTTGCTTGTGAATTATATAATGTACCTGTTTGAGTTGCTGGAACTCCTTCTCCTCCATTTGCATTATATGTTATTGTTATTGTCTTTTTCCATAAAGCATATATTGTAACTGTTTCATTATTTTTTGATGTCAAATTATTGATTGTGTCTTTATTATCATATTCTGGAGAAGTAGCATCTTTATTGACTCCCCATCCTATGAATTCATATCCATCTCTTTCAAATGCGTTATCTGGTAAAGTTTGTGGTTCGTCATAAGTCATATCTATTTCTACTGTATTTCCTGATGTTGCACCATTTCCGTCTAATATTACTTTATATTCATTAGGTGTCCATTCTGCATGTAGTGTCTCATCTCCATTAGGTACATAATTTTCTCCTGGTTTTCCTACATTTTCATCATCTTCATTATACCATCCTTCAATTGTGTATCCTTCTTTGTTAGCTTCTGGTAATGTAACTCCTTTATCTTCATATTGTGCAACTAATTTTCCATCGCCATCTCCAAATGTATATTCTGTTCCGTCTAAACTTCCTTCGCCTTCAAGTTTCCATTCAGTAAATACTTTTTCTGATGTTAAACTTTCTGGTGAGCTTCCACCATTACCATCAAATGTAATTTTATTTCCTTCAGGTGGTAAAACTGCACCAATGTCTATTGTTGAATTATAGTCTCCAGGAATTACAACTTCTTCTGATTAATCTGCGTATTCTCCTCCATTTGGATCTATTGTTAATTCATATTTATTAATACTCCATACAGCATATAATGTAACTAGTTCTCCGTTTCTATCTGTTAAATTCTTAACTTCTGCCTCATCTTTATATTGAACTTCATTTGAGTTTCTGTTTGTTGTCCATCCTATAAACTCATAACCTGTTTTCTCAAAAGTATTAGCTGGCAATTTTTGTGTTTCATCATATGTCATAGGCAAATTTGACATACTTCCTGAAGTTGAACCATTTCCATTAAATGCTATAGTATATTCATTTGCTTTCCAATTGGCTTCATATCTTCTATTTCCAGTACTACCACTAGGTATCACTACATTCATTGATGCTGATATCAATCCTGTACCTGTCCAACCTGTAAATGAATATCCCTTTCTGGTTGGATTGTTTAAAGTTATACTTTCATCTTCTTCTGTATATGTACTAGGATTTCCAGAAACAGTTCCTCCATTTAGAATATAAGATATATTATAAATACCATCATCTGGATTTACTATTTCTTGATATTCCTTCTGTAATTCCTCAGGACTTACATTATACTCTTCTTGAATTGCTTTTATTTCACTTACTTGTGATTGTTCTTTATTTCCACTTGATATATAAATAGAAATCAAAACTATTAAAAAGAAAATTATAGAAATTAAAACAAATAATGTTATTGAACCTTTTTGTCCTTTCAATTTTTCTGAAAATCTTTTCTTAATCATTTTCTTATCTCCTTTTTCTTATGAAATAAACAATGTTTGACATAGTTGTATTATATATTAACCATACCTAATTTTCAATACTTTTTGATATAATTTTACTTAGTATTTTTATATATTATTTTACATTTCTTAATAACATATAGTTTGCGTAAACCTTTTGTACATTCTGAAACAAAAAAGAAAAGAAATTGTAATAATAAATCTATTATCACAACTCTTTCACTTTTTATTGTATTTGTATTTTTTAAGCTATCTAATTCTGTTTACTCTGAAATTTCTGATGTGTCTACATTTTCTGTTTGTACATTATTTTGTTGTTTTGCAATTGAATAATCATATGCATTTGCTAAACTTGCTGTTGCTGATGCATTCAATTCTATACTTTGTCCTGGATCTACTGGATCTACTTTACAAGAAATTGTGGCTAATTCATTGTTGTCTTTATCAACAAATTTCAAATCTAAAAAGAAATCTCCACTAACTCCATCTGTCTTATTTGTCAAAGTTGCAGTAAATGTTGAATTATCTTCAAATTCTGTTAATGACACATTTGATATTTCTAATCCCTCAAATTCTTTTGTTTTTGCTAATTCTTTACTAGTATTAATTTTTGTTCCTTCTTCTTCTCTGTAGAATACAGTCTGACCTTGTTCTCCAACTTGAGAACCTTCTTCAGATTTTCCTCTATTATTAATAACAACTACTACCACAACTACTATTACTATTATGATTAATGCTAAAAATATCAATATCTTCTTATTTACTTTTGATTTTACATTACTTGTCATATTTACATTTGCCTTATTATTCTTTTCTTCCACTAAATTACCCTCCTTTGTATTTTATACACATATTTTATAATTAAGTATATTCTTAGTCAATAGTTTTTTTAAAAATTTTTTATTATTATCCGTTACAATTCACAGCCAATTTGGTAAAATACTAAATGTTTTATATATTATATTGAAAAAATTTTTCGGCTCAATACATAATTTAAGAAATTCTAAATTAATTTTTTGGCGCCCTTTCACTTAGCCCTCACTCCGTTCGGCGCGAACATTTTCCAAAAAATTAATAAAGAATTTCTAAAATTACTCCA
>CAJFJY010000030.1 GCA_904384205.1 uncultured Clostridia bacterium
AATTTTGACGTATATACAATTTTAGACAATGAATTTAGTGAGGATTTCGGAATAACAGAAGAGGAAATGGATAAAGTTATAGAAGATTTTAACATAGAAGATGAAAAAGAAGAAATAAAAAAATGGTATGATGGATATACAATAGGAAATACTGCAGGAATATATAACCCATGGAGTATACTAAATTACTTAAACAAAAAACAATTAATGCCATATTGGGTAAATACAAGTTCAAATGATTTAATAAAACTAATACTAAAAAATTCAGTAACAGTAAAAGAAAGAATCGAAACATTATTAAGAGACGAAGAAATAGAAGTGCCAATAAACCTAGAAACAATAATAGTAGGAATAGAAAATGATGAAGATAATATATGGGGACTAATGCTACAAACAGGATATTTAAAAATAACAGAAGTAGTAGATTTAGCATTACACATATATAAAGTAAAGATCCCAAATTATGAAATAAATATCTTATTCCAACAAATAATACATGAATGGTTTAGAAATAAAGTACCAGGAAATGATCTAAGAACTATATTAAAAGACTTAGTAACACTAAACTTTGAAGAATTTGAATACAAATTTAAAAGATTAGTAAAAGAGATGTTTAGTTACATGGACGTAGGAGAAGATACAGCAGAAAACTTTTACCATGCATTTGTACTAGGAATGTTAGTAGGACTAAAAGACACATACTATGTAAATTCAAATAGAGAATCGGGACTAGGAAGATATGACATAATGTTAGAACCAAAAGATAAAAATGGAAATAGCTTTATAATGGAATTCAAATTATATAGTGAAGATAAAGAAGAAAGTATAGAGGAAATAATAGAAACTGCCAAAAAACAAATAGAAGAAAAAGGTTATGAAACAAATTTAAAAGAAAGAGGCTTTACAAATATAATAAAAATAGTATTTGCATTTAAAGGAAAAGAAGTAAAAATGGAAGTTATCCAATAGAAATTTATAAAAAAGTAAATAGGGGACGTAGCAAGTAGAACAATTTTGGTTCAATTTGTTACGCCCCTTAAAAAATAAATTGGAAAAAGTACTTAAAATCTTTTAAAAACACTTGAAAATCCGCCAAATTCAATGTATAATATATTATAGAGTTATTATGTATAGTTTAAATAATTCGTTGTTTATGTTGAAACAAAAGGAAAGTAATAGAATTGTAACAAAAAAATAATATATTTGTTACATTTCTAAGTTTTGTGTATCCGTAAGGGCTTAAAGTATAAATAAAAAAAGAACAAAAGAAATGCTCAAAGGTCAGTTGACACTTAGAACTTAAATATATATATTATATTTAGAAAGATTGTATTTTAGGAGGGAGAAGGTTGAAAAATAATTATTTAATTCTTTTCCAACCAGATTTGTGCCTTAAGAAAGGAATGATAGTAATTATGAAAAAGAAACTATTAAAAATTGCAACAAGTATGTTAATAATACTAACGATGCTATTTGGAAATTTTGCATTGTTATTTGAAAATGCAATAACATATGCTGCAGATGGAACAAATGGAGAAGTTAGTACAAGCCATCGAAATGTAGAATTTTCAGCTGTTATACAAAAAGTAGAAGGAGAAGAAGGAGCAGAATTAAAAGTAGGAACAGACGAAAATGATTTAAAACTACATATGCAAATTGCAGTAAAACAAGAAGGATATTTAGAAGGAACAATAGAATTAGATACAGCAAATTTTAGACTAAAGACAGATATCCTAAGTGAAGGAATAACAAAAATAGAAGGAAATACAATAACTTTGTCTCAAATAAATGCAGGAGAAACAAGAGATTTATTAGTAGGAATAGAGCCAATTAAAGATGAAACATTTAATTTGAGCTTATTAAACATGGAAAGCAAAATAAGTTTAAGAGGAATATATAGAGATAGTAGTGAAAAAGATATAAAAATAGAGGGAACAAGAACATTAAAATTAGAATTGGTAAGCCCATATAGTAAAGAAAATACAGGAAATATATTAAAACAAGAAATGATAACAAACAAAGTAATCACAGAAAATGGAGAAAATAAAAGAGTAATCCAAATGGAAGTAGAAACAGGTATAGAAGGAAATCTATATCCAATAAAAGAAGATAGAATAGAAATAGAAACTCCTAAAATAGAAGATAAAAATCCAGAAGCCGTACAAGTAAGTACAATGGAAGAACTAGTCATCAACGGAAAAAAATTAGAAGAAAGCAACTGGGAATATAATGCAGAAGAAGGAAAAGTAATAATAGATATAAAAAATGAAGCAGAAAATAATGTAGTGACATGGAAAAAAGAAGGAAGTAATAAAATAATAGTAACATACATATATGACACAGAAGCAGAGATAGAAAAGCAAGAAGTAGAAGTAAATTCAGAAATAAACTTATATGACAATAATAATACAAGGATAACTGGAAATTATACATTAGGAATGATACAAGAAGAAAGAGACAATTTAGTTAGACTAGAAGTAAAAAATAGAGAAGATAACATATATAAAGGAAAGATACAAGAAGGAATTGA
The DNA here is from genome assembly GCA_904384205.1 of uncultured Clostridia bacterium. Taxonomy (GTDB): domain Bacteria; phylum Bacillota; class Clostridia; order TANB77; family CAG-508; genus CAG-269. Next base: position 2,531 of record CAJFJY010000030.1, read on the forward strand.
AAGAGAGATAACAGAGGAAGTAGGAATAGAAGCAACAGCAGAAGGAATAGCAGAAAAAATAGAAATAGAAGAAGATAATAGTGAAATTAATTTACAAAATGTATATGCAAGAAGAACAGTGATAAACAAAGAAGAGATTGATAGTATATTAGGAGAAGCAGGAAGTATTATAATATATAATGCAGATACATCAGAAATTATAAAAGCAATTACAAAAAATACAGAGATAGATTCATCTGGGAATATTGTGGTAACATATCCAGAAGATGTATCAAGAATAAGAATTGTAGTTAATAATCCAGAAAAAGCAGGAAAAATTAATTTAGAAAATGTAAAAGTTATAAAAGAAAATGATAAAGAAGATGTAAAAGATATTTCTAATATAAATTATATAATAAATGGAAAATATTATATAGGAAATCAAGAAAACGATATAGAAAGTAAAAAAGCAACAATAAATTTATTAAATACAGAAACATCAGCAAAACTAGAAGTAAATAGAACAGAATTATCAACAATGACAGAGAACACAGGAGTAGAAATTAGAGTAGTTCTAAAAAGTAATAATGAAAAATATGACTTATATGAAAATCCAACAATAAATATTGAATTACCAGAAGCAATACAAGAAATAAATGTAAATTCAATAAATCTATTATATGCAGAAAATGAAATGAGAATAGTAAATCCAAGATTAGTAGGAAATACAATTCAAATGACATTAGAAGGAAAACAACAGACATATAAAGATGAAGCAGTAGAAGGCCCAACAATAATAATAAATGCAGACTTAACATTAGATAGAAAAGCAGGAAATAGTGCAGAAAAGATTTTATTGAATTACACAAACGCAAATGCAACAGCATATGAAGGAGGATCAGGAACAAAAGAAGTAGATATAGCAGTAAAATCATATGCAGGAGTGATAACAACAGCAGAGATACCAGAATATGAACTTAACATTATAAATAATGAAGGAACAAAAACAGCTAAATTAGAATTAGGAGCAGAATCTAAAACAGCAAATGTACAAAGTCAAATAATAAATAATAACGGTTCAGCTATAACAAATGTAAGAATATTAGGAACATATCCAACAAAAGAAGCAATAGAAGGAAATAATATAGATATAGCAGTAAGTGATATAACAGTAGAAGGAATAGATACATCAAGAGCAAGAATTTATTATACAGAGAATGCAAATGCAACAGAAGATATACAAAATACATCAAATGGATGGACAACCGAAATGGGAAATGCAAGTTTAGTTAAAAAATACATGATAGTAATTGACAAATTAGATGTACAAGAAGAAATGAACTTTAGTTATAGAATAACTATTCCAGAAAACTTAGAATATAATTATATAGCAAAACAAGGATATGTAATAAATTATGCAGATATTAATGGTACAGAGCAAAAAATCAATTTAGACAAAATTACATTAGAAACAGGAGCAGGACCAGTCGTAGATACAACATTAAAAGCATTTAATGGAACACAAGAAGTAACAGAAGTACCATCAGGAAGTTATATAAGATATCAAATGACTGCTACAAATACAGGTTCAGAGATTGTTTCAAATTTATCATTAGTAGGACAAGTACCAGAAGGAACAGTATATGTAGAAGATAAAACTTTACCAGAAGACTATGAAGGAAATGTTACAGATGAAGTAGAAACAGGTATAATAGAATATCCAGACAAAGAAACAGTAGAATATACAGTTGAAACGTTATCACCAGGAGAAACAGTAACTAGAGAATATATGGTTAAAGTTGAAAAAGATACAGGAACTATTAATAATACTGTTACAGTAAAATATGGAGAAGTAACAAAAGATTCTAATACAGTAATTTTAAGTGCAACAAGTGGAAAATTGAATATGAGCTTAACATCAATAAATTCAGGACCAATAATATCAGAAGGATATGGATATGGATATAATGTAAAAGTATTGAATACAGCTGAAGAAACTTTAAGAAATGTAAAAGTAAAAGTAAATACTGGAGATATGGATGTATCAAATAGTATAGTTACTGTAATGGATGCAGATGAAAATTTAGTAAGTGAAGTAGATAAAACTTTAGATGATAATAATGAAGTAACAGTAGATGAATTACAACCAAATCATAGTGTATCTATAAAAGTAACACTTTTACCTAAAATTGCTGACATGAGTGCAAGTAAAGCAGACTTATATGCAGAAGCAACAGTTGATAATGACAAAAATACATATTATTCTAATGTAAAAGAAACAACTGTAAAAACAATATTATTAAGTATAGATAGTTCATCTGAAAACAGCGGATCATATGTAAAAGAAGGAGACCAAATAAAATATAGTATAGTTGTTAAAAATTCAGACCAAAAAGATGCAGAAAATATGATTTTACAAAATGAGTTACCAGCAAATGTTACTTTAGTATCAATAAGTAAAGATGGTGTACAATTAACTGAAAATGATTATTATCTAACAAATAATTTAGATAATAGTGCAACTATAATAAAGACAAATCCTACATTATTAGGAGCAGGTCAAACAGCAAAATATGAAATTATAGTAAATGTTGATCAAGATGTAAATATAGATGAAGCAACAGAGTTAGTAAATAAATCAAGTGTATATGATTCTTCTATTAAAATAGACGAATCTGATGTTACACATATTTTACAACCAACATCTAATCCGACAGATAATCCAGAAGATCCAAGTAATCCAAATAACCCAAATAATCCAAACAATCCAAGCAATCCAGACAACCCAGGTAATGTAGAACAAGAAACACGAATTATTTCTGGTACAGCATGGCTAGATTCAAATGAAAATGGACAAAAGGATGAAAATGAGGAATTACTTTCTGGAATAACTGTAAGAATCCTAAATACAGAAACTAATGAATTGTTAAAAAATTCAGAAGGAAATGATTTAATAGCAACAACAAATAATAATGGATTCTATAGTTTAAATAATATTCCACAAGGACAATATATAGTAATTTTTGAGTATGATACAGATATGTATATGCTTACAGATTACGAAAAAGAAGGTGTTGATAGTAGATATACATCAAAAGTAGTAAAGCAAGAATTAACAATAAATGGAGAGACGAAAGCAGTTGGTGGAACAGAAATAATAAATGTTTCTGATAATAATATTGCAAATATAAACATAGGATTGCAAGTAGCAAAAGTATATGACTTAAAATTAGATAAATATGTAAGTAAAATAATAATGCAAAATAGTAGTGGAACAACGACAAATCAATATGATAATACAACTCTTGCAAAAGCAGAAATAGATGCAAAATTAATAAATAGTACAAATGTAGTAGTTGAATACACAATAAGAGTAACAAATGAGGGTGAAGTGCCAGCATATGTAAGAAGAATAGTAGATTATGTATCAACAGAATATACATTTAGCTCAGAATTAAATCCAGATTGGTATGAGCAAGATGGTAGATTATATAATGTAAGCCTATCAAACGAAAAACTAGATCCAGGTGAAAGCACAGAAGTAACATTAACACTAACTAAGAAAATGACAGAAACTAATACAGGATTAATTAGTAACACAGCAGAAATAGCAGAAAGCTATAATGAACAAGGAATCAAAGATCAAGATTCAACAGAAAATAATAATGCAACAGGTGAAGATGATTTAGGAAAAGCAGATGTAATCTTAAGTATAAAAACAGGACAAGTAGTATCAACAATAGGTATAGTGTTAGCATCTATAGTAATAATTGGATTAGGAGCATTTGTAGTAATAAGAATACTTATAAAGAGAGGTAAAATTTAGGAAAGGAGGTTAAACGATGAGTAGTATGAAAAAGATTTTTAAGAATGTAATTTATACAATAATAATAACTATAATGGCGGGATTAATTTTATTAATCCCTAGCCAATCAAAAGCAGTAAGTGTCGACGAATCAATGCAATTGTTAAATAATATTTCAAATTCACATGCTCCATATACAGGAAATATACCATTACGTTTTGGTATATTACAACAAAGACATGACTTATATTGTTTGGGATATGAAGTAACTTTTCAAGGATGGCAAACATATAAAAATACTAAATATATAAGAATTGTTGGGAATACAGCAACTGACTATACATCAGGAGTAGCGGGAACAACAGTATCACATATTAATAATGGAATATTAGCATATATCTTATCTACTGATGGTGGCTATGGATATGCTCCTGGTCAGATGGTAGATATTGCAAACTATTCACAAACACAAAGAGCATTATATAAATTTATAAATACTTGGTGTGAAACACCAGGGAGTGCTTTTGGATTAGGAGCTTGGGGAAATACTAATAATAACAATTGGATTAATACTCCAAATAGTATATATGATCAAGCTGTAGGCTATGCTAATTCTATAGGAAATACAACTTCTAATTCTGAAGTAATAGCAAATGATACAACTAATAGAGATAATATAGCAATAGATTATTATACAGAAAATGAAGTATCATATGTTAAAGTAGGACCATTTAATTGGACATTTACTGGAAAATTAGATTCTGTTAAATTAACAGGAAACAATGGTATTCAACCTGAAATAAGAATATATAAGGCAGATGCAGTAACTCAAACAGATGCATCAGGAATTGAATCAGGAAAGAACTTTTATATATCATTTAGAGCAGATACAGGAATTACATCAATATCTAGACTAGAAGGAACAGGTAAAAATTCTAGTACAGGAATAATATCAGCAGAATTATGGTTTTTAGAAAATATATATTATGATATGCAGAATGTATTATTAGTAAATCATAGTACAGAAGAGCCAAAAAATTATACAATAGTTACAGAAAATATTCCACTTACATTAGATTTTTCTGTAGTAAAAGTTGATGAATATGATCAAACAATAGTATTACCAAATGTAGGATTTAAATTTTATAACAAAGATGCAGGTAAATATCTACAATTTGTATTAAATGATGATAATGAAGTTACACAAGTAAATTATGTAGATACTATTGAAGAAGCAACAGAACTTTCAACAGATGAAAATGGTAGAATAGAACTTAATGGAGTTTTAGCTGGAACATACATAGCATATGAAACTAAAAACCCTAATTATGGATATGTAGTTGATTCTGACGGAAAAGAAATAGTACCATCTAATGCAGAAGAAATAATTATAACTAATACACCAGAATATGTAAAGCTTTCAGGTATGGTATGGTTAGACAAACAATCAGAAAAGATGTCAGTAAGAAATGAGTTATACAGATTAGATGACAATGATGACCAAGATGTTCTTATGGAAGGAATAAAAGTAACATTAAAAGATAGAAGAACAGGAGAGCCAGTTACAGAAAGAATAGAAGGATTAGCAGAAGACCAAGTAATTGTAAATCCTACATACACAGATGCAGAAGGAAATTACCATTTTGATTATGTTTCTTCAGCTGATTTGTCAAATTACTATGTAGAATTTGAATATGATGGAATGGTATATCAAAATGTAACACCACATCTAGAAAATGTCGAAAAAGGTTCAAAAGCATCAGAACCAGATAGACAAACATTTAATAATAATTATTCAACAATAGAAAGAGGAAATACAGAATTACAAGCATCAGCTAAAGATTCACAAGGAAATGAGCATGGTAGAGTAAATTATACAGTACAAGAACAATCAGAACTTAAGAGAATACTAGAAATGGAAAGTACAGAAAGTTGTGAAATAATAGCAACAACTGATGCAGCAGGATATGCTATAGACTTTGAAAATAGGGATGAGAATAACGAGATTAAACATATTAACTTAGGTGTTTATGAAAGACTACAAACAGACTTATCAATTCGTTCAGAAATAGCAAAAGTAACTGCAGAAATTAATGGATATGGACATGTATATAATTATATGGTAGGAGAAAATGCATTAGGAAATCAATCAATAGAAGATTGGAACTTAGGTATAAGAACTTATGATGGTAGGTATAAAAATGCATATGAGAGACCAATATACAAAGCAGATGCCGAATATACAAATCAAGACACATCTAAAGAATTAAAAATGACTATGACATATGAAATAAGTATAATAAATGAAAGTCAACTATATTCAAAAATTAATCAAATTGTAAGTTACTTTAATAATAAATATATAGTAAATGCGATAGGTACAAGTGTAAATGAACAAGGGGAAATAACAGAAAAAACATTACAACAAGGAGATTATACAGTAGAATCATATAACGATTCTTTCAACAGACTAACAATTAATACAGGGGCATTAAATGAAATCATAAATCCATCAACAGTTGCAGCTGAAGAAGGAGAAGAGAAAGTTACTCAACAAAAAGTATATGTACAATTTAACTTATCAAGAGAAGCAATTGTAGATATGTTAAACGAAGGTGATACAAAGGAGAAAACATTAGACTTTGTATCAGAAATAGCATCATTTACTTCATATTCAGATAGAAATGGAACATTATATGCAGCATATGATTTAGACTCAGTACCAAATAATGCAACATTAAATAATGAATCGACATATGAAGATGATACAGAAAAAGCATCACCAATAGCATTAACAATAGCAGAACCAAGACAAGTAACAGGTACAGTATTTGAAGATAATCAAATAGCAAATGACCAAAATACATCAGAAGGAAATGGAATGTTTGATGAAGGAAATGAAACAAGATTAAATGGTGTAACAGTAGAATTAATAGATGCAACTACAGGAAATCCAACATCATATGTTAATGATGAAGATGAAATTGTAACACCTACAATAGAAATGACAGACGGAAATTATACAATAACAGGATTTATACCAGGTGAATATCAAGTAAGATTTACTTGGGGTAATGGAACACCAAGAGTTGATGGTAGTTTAGGATATGATGGAGGAACAGAAGAAATAACAGTTGAAAACTACAAATCAACAGTTATGGATTATAATACTTATAATTCAGAAACAGAAAATAGAAAATACTATATGGATGATGGCATAATGAATGGTAGGTCACAAGCAATTGATAACACAGAAACAAGGGCAGAAATAGACCAAACTTTACAAAATTACAATTATGCATCAGATTCATCAATAGAAACAATGACAGCAAGTACATTGCCAATGACATATAGTATAGAATATGATACAGATGACTTAACAAATGTTGTTCTAGAAGGAAATAATATAAGATTCTTAACAGATAATATGAACTTTGGTATTATAAGAAGAGCAAAACCAGGATTAGAATTAGAAAAAACAGTAAGTAACTTTAAACTTACATTACCAACAGGACAAGTTCTAATAGATGCAACAATAGATGAAAATGGAAACCTTAGTGGAGAAACAAATTATCTATCTTATATAGGAGATCCAACAGATCCAAGTAGTGCAGTAATAAGAGCAGAGCTTGATGAAAATCTAATCCAAGGTTCACAACTTGAAGTAACATATACTTTAAGAGCTACAAATGTAGGACAAGCAGATTTCTTAAGTTCTGATTATGGTTATTATAGATTTGGTGAAACATACTATAATGCAGTAGGTCAAGAACAAAAAGACCAAGATATTATAACATCAAGTCCAGCATTAATTGTAGATTACCTAGATGAATCACTTCAATATTCAGAATCTAGTCAAATAAATATAGACAACGAATGGCAGTTAGTACAACTAGATGCAAATGCATCAGAGGATGAAAATAGAAATCAATTAGATATACAAACATTAGAAAATGTATTAACACATAAATATACAGATTCAGAAGGAAATGAAATAGATTTAGGAAATTATACAATTTATAAAACAGCATATCTAGCAAATAGTAATTTAAAACCACTATACTCAGGAAATTCTGCTGGAGAATCTGCAACTGTACAAATGGTAGCTACACAAAACTTAAGCTCAGGAACAGATGCAGGAACAATAAATCAAGCTGAAATTATACTTCTTACAAAACCAGGCGGTGGAGAACCATCTCATACACCAGGTAACTATATACCAGACCCAAATCCACCAGACACTATACCAGGTAAAGAGATAGACGATACACCTTCACCAGAAATTGTTGTAATACCAAGTACAGGTGGAAACATGAACTATGTATTACCAATAACAGTTGGAGTAGTAGCTTGTATAATATTAGCTGGAGGAGTATTCTTAATCAAAACTAAAGTATTAAAGAAAAAAGATGAATAATTCTGAATACTTCAGTGAATAGAAAAAGACATTAGTTAAAAGATTAATGTCTTTTTCTTAAGTCTGCCTGAATGAACCGAGCGGTATGTGTGTTAGCTAAACAAAATCTATTTAATTTGTTGCCCGCTCCCAGAGGTATATATATAAAATATTTATTCGTTTTTCCCCAATGGTACTGTAAGGATTAAAAATCCTAACAGTACTCATTGGTCGCCCACAAAAAACTCATTTATATTTTATATATATACCTCTTTGCGCTGACCGAATTAAAAATTTAGATTTTGTTTAGCAAAGTTATCCCTTAAAAATATACTTGCGTTTTTGTAGAACATATAATATAATTAGACTCATATAAACAAAATTTTTATTCAAATTTGATAGATAATGAGAAAAAAATAAATTATGTATCACAAAATGTAAAAAACTTTTTTAAAAATGCTTACTAAAAAAGACAAAAAATTCGTTGGGCAAGTAGTAAAATACGCATAGATAAAAAAGTTTAAGAGGTGGTAAGGATGTTTCAAAATATAAATGAAAATACAATTGATGCAAGAGACTATGAAAGAGAAGAAAAAAAGAAGAAAAAAATAAATATGTTTTCAAATGTTTTTTCTGTAAGAAATATTCCGATCTATATCATATCTCTAATGATATCAATGGTAGGAATTAATGAAGAATTTTCACCATTTGGAATAAGTATTGTAGCAGCAGGATTAGGAAATTCTATACCAATATTAGGAATATTAATATCTGGGTTAGTTGGATATGCAATTAAATTTGGAATAGAAGGAGCATTAACATATTTATTAACATCACTTGTATTAATTGCATCAATATTTGTTTTAAGACCAAAATATAACGAAGAAGAGAAAAACGAAAAAATAAGACTTGCAAAAAATGTATTTATATCTACATTATTAATACAGATAGTAAAAATTGGAATGACTGGTTTTACATTATATGATGTATTATACAGTATATCATTTGCAATGATAGCAATAGTATTTTATAAAATATTTGTAAATTCTATTAATGTAATACAAGATTTTACAGAAAAAAGAGCATTTTCAATTGAAGAAGTATTAGGGGCAAGCTTGATATTAGCAATTGCTGTAAGTTCTTTTGGAGAATTAAGTATTTTAGGTTTTTCAATAAGAAATATATTAAGTATACTAATTGTTCTAATATTAGGATGGAAAAATGGAGTATTAGTAGGAACAACAGCTGGTGTTACTATAGGAGTTACAATTGGAGTAATAACATCATCAGATCCAGTTACAGTAGCAGCATATGCAATTTCTGGAATGGTTGCTGGAATATTAAATAGGTTTGGAAAAATAGGGGTAATAGTAGGGTTTTGTTTAGGAAATGTTGTTTTAGCATATGTTTCTAACGGATATACTGTTGAACTAATCCACTTTAAAGAAATATTAATAGCTTCAATAGCATTACTTGCTGTACCTAAATCAGTAAAAATTGATATAGAAGAATTTACAGGAGGAGCAAAATTATTACCAATATTTCCATCTAGGGCATTAAATAGAAGTAAAGAAACAGTTGATAATTTAAATAATGTATCAGAAACAGTAAAGCAAATGGCAAATAGTTATGAAGCTGAAACCTTGCAGGAAAATGAAGAAGATGAAAAAGAAAATAATAAACAGATATTCATATCAGAATTGTTAGACAATTTGTCAGGCTATGAAAATAATATGTTATATGATGATTTATCAGATGTTGATGGAAATATAGTAAATATGATATTTGAAGTTTTAATAGATAAACAGGAGATAACAAGAGAAGATTTGCTTCAAATATTTGCAAAATGTAATAGTTACATAGTAGGATTTGATGATAAAAAAATAAGTCAATATCTAGAAGAAAATATAAACCAAATGATTAGAGTTATAAATATGTCATATAAAATAAGTAAATCTAATTTTGTTTGGATGAAAAGGCTTAAAGAAAACAAGAAAAATATGAAAACACAATTAGATGGAGTATCAAAAGCAATATCTAATATAGCTCAAAATATTGAAGAAGATATCAAAGAAGAAGAAAAGTTCGAAACTGAGAAAAAAGAAATAATAGAGCTGTTAAAACAAAAAGAAATAGAAGCAAAAGAAGTTTCTATAAAGCAAAAAGATAGATTTTTAGTTGAAATATATTTTGAAAATACAATCACAAATAATTATTCAACTATTGAAAAAATATTAACAGAAGTATTAAAAGAAAAGATAGTTATAAATGAAGATGCATCAGTTGGGAATAAATTAAGTTTCTTATCTGATGATAAATATGCAATGGCAATAGGAACAGCCACAGCTAATAAAAATAAGAACGAAATATCAGGAGATAATATTTTAAAAGTAAGACTAAAAGATGGTAAATATTTAGTTGCTTTAAGTGATGGAATGGGATCAGGAAAAGAAGCAAACGAAAGTAGTTCTAGAGCCCTAAGCATGTTAGAAAATCTATTGTTATCAGGATTTGATAAAGAAAATTCAATAGAACTAATAAATACAAGTCTGATAAATCAAAATGAAGAATCTTTTGCAACTCTAGATATAGCAATAGTAGACTTATATAAAGGAAATATCGAATTTATAAAAAGTGGAGCTTGTCCAACATATATAAAAAATAAGAATAGAGTTCAGATATTAAAAGCAAATTCATTGCCAACAGGTATAATAAATGAATCAAATCTACAAATAATGGATAAAGACATACAAAGTGGAGATATGATGCTTTTATGTTCAGATGGTATATTGGATTCAAATATAGAATATAAAAATAAAGAATTATGGATTAAATATTTATTAGAAGATATAGAGACTACAAACACTAGAAAAGTTGCAGATTTGGTTTTAAATGAAGCAATTGATAATAACTATGGTGCAATAAAAGATGATATGAGTGTAATAGTATGTAAGTTTTTAGAATGTTAAGAGATACACATAAAAAGCTAGAGATCCTAGCTTTTTATCGTATCTCTATATTTATCTATTGAAAAAACAGCAAAAATATGATATATTAATGTCGTTAGGAGGACAGTGTATGAGTCGAGCGAGAGGTAGAAGGTATGATAAAGAACCAAAATTAAACATGAAGAAAGTAATTGCAGTAATTCTAGCAATTATTGTAATTATCATGTTTGTAATAATAATAAAAAATATTGTGACAGGTGATGGGGAGAATAGCAGAATAAGTAGTTTAAGCTATTTTGCATCATTTAATGATAATAAATGGGGAGTAATAGATTCTAACCGGAAAAGATGTAATAAATCCATCATATGAGGAAATGATAATAGTACCAAATTCTAAGAAAGATGTATTTTTAGTTACATATGATGTTGATTATAGTACAGGAACATATAGTACAAAAGCACTAAATTCAAAAAATGAAGAAATATTTACAGATTATAATCAGATAGAAGCAATACAAAATATGGATGAAAGTAATAATTTGTGGTATGAAGAAAATGTTTTAAGAGTGCAAAAAGACGGTAAATATGGATTAATTAATTTGGATGGAAAAGTATTGCAAGAACCTCAATATGAAGAGATTACTGCAGTTTCAGGAATAAAAAATGCTTTTAAAGTAAGAAAAGATAATTTATATGGAATAGTAGATAATGAGGGAAAAGTTATTGTACAGCCACAATATACAGATATTATAAACTTAGGTGATGATAACTTATCTGGATATATAGTAAGAAATGCAGAAGGAAAATATGGTATAATTGATTATACAGCATCACAAGTTTTAGAAGCAAAATATGAAGAAATAGAAAAAGTATATGGTAATGACTTATATGTAGTAACAGAAAATGCTACTAAAAAAGTAGTAAACAGAGATGGAACAGATGCTTTGACTCAAGGCTTTGATGATGTAACAGAAATATTAACAAATAAAGATAATGGCGTAATATTTCAAATAGCAGGAAAATATGGAGTCATGAAATTAGATGGAACAGTAACTATCGAACCTACATATGAAGAATTAAAAGAAGCTAAATCAGGATTTTTAATTGCTAAATTAAATGGAAAATATGGAGTTATAGATTTGACTAAAGCTGAAAAGATACCATTTAACTATACTAATATTGAATACAATACAAGTGCAGATATATATCTAGCTGATGATGAGAATTATAATACAAATCTATTTAATACAAATTTTGAATCTAAAGTTCAGGGAATGTTACTTGAATTAAATGTAGATCAAGGCTATATAAAAATGTCTATAGGAGATGATATAAAGTATTACAATTTTAGATTTGAAGAAAGAACAGATAAAGATATATTACCAGCAAATACATTATATTTAGATAAAAAAGATGGAAAATATGGATTTGTAAATAAAAATGGAGAAGTTGTAGTTGATTATATTTATGATGACGCAACAGAACAAAATGAATCTGGTTATGCAGGAATCAAAAAAGATGGAAAATGGGGAAGTATAGATAACACTGGAAAAGTAGTGCAAGAGCCTATATACAACTTAGATGATTATTTACTAGTAGATTTTATAGGAAATTGGCATTTAGGAAAAGACATAAATACAAATTATTACAACAAAGAATAGGGATTTAGGGACGTATCTTAAAATCCCTATATTTATCAAATAAAATTTGATAAATATATAGCTACAATCGCTATTGCCTTTGTAATTTCATTTTATGAAATTACAAATCGGCGAGAAGAAAAATTGACAAGCAATTTTTCTTGAGTGATTTTGGGGACAGACCTTAAATTTTTTAAAAAAACTTAAGATAAAATAATATAGGAGGACTTAAATGGAACTTAAGACAAAGTATCAATATACATATTTTATATATCCTTTTGTAATAAAGGAAAATAAATATCAAAAATATATGCTTAGACTAATCAAAGACCAAAACTTTGAATTAAAAATATTTGATAAACATAAAGATGAAGGTATATATAAATATTTTTTACCTAAAATGAATAATTTCTTGTTTTCTGATTTCTCTTTAAATAAAGAAAAAATAGAAAATTTGAAAGATTTACCAGAAGATACAGCAAGTGCAATATTATCTAAATATCCCTGTACAATGTTTGAATATACTTTGAAAAGAGATGTACAGGGAAAAACAGATAAAAATGGAATATTTTTTAAAATACAAAAAATTGAATTAATATGTTTTAATACAGGAATATGTTTCTTACTTTTAAAAACAAATATTGAAGAAAGCGACAGTTTTGCAGATGTACTAAATTTTAATTACAAATTTAGAAATATAAATAATGAAGAAGGTTTATCAAGTAATTATGAAAAAATATATCTTCAAGGAGATATGTTTGCTAACTCTTCAAAATTAACTGAATTTATTGAAAATATTACAGGATCTAGATTTGAAATAATGAAACTAGACATAGATAAAAATACATTTTTTACTTATTCTTATGTTTGTATAGATCAGCAAGCTTGGAATGAACAAAAAAGCTTTGATGATATAAAATTTAATTTTGTAAAATTTGCAAATTTTTTATCAGCAGATAATGTAGCAGAGTATGAAAATAAAGACTGTGAAAGTTTTTCACAATGGAAATATGCTAGATTCGGATTTTCTAAACAGGGAGTGACACTATTTACGTCAGACGCGAATATGAACAATTATACTATTTTACCAGACTTATTTGAAAAAGAGTATTTGTATACATATATATGTAATTTATACAAAAAAATTTATTTAAAAAAGATAGATGTGGAATTAAGAATAGAAGATAAAGTAAAAAAAGCAAGAAAAAAATTCATTAATTTTAATAAGGAAATATGGTCTCAGGAAATAACAGAAGATGATGTAGGAGCATGTTTAAATTATGAAATGTCAAAATCTTTAGAATTAGATAAATTGTATGATGAAATAAAGGATAAATATGATGTTTTGTATAAAGCATATAATGTAGAAAAAAACAATAAACTTGCAATTACCATTTTAATAGTGATGATATTATTGCTAATATTTAGTATCCTAAATTGGGTGAGTTTGGGGACGGACTCAAAAATCCCTCCCATAAAAATAAGTATTAATTGCAGAAGATAAGAAGAAAGGGCTGAATCTTATGAGAATAGAATGTGGTACAGATATAATTGAAATAAGCAGAATAAAAGATAGTATAGAAGAAGCTGGAGAAAGGTTTTTGGACAGAGTGTATACTAAAGCTGAAATAGAATATTGTGAAAGCAAAAAAAAGCAAAAATACCAGCATTATGCGGCTAGATTTGCAGCAAAAGAAGCGACTTTTAAAGCAATTTCTTCATTGTTAGAAGATAAGTATTCTATTTGTTGGAAAGACATAGAAGTAGTTAATGACTCGCAAGGAAAACCTAAGGTAAATATTTTAGGTGTGGATGAGACTAGAATAGAAAGTATAAGTATAAGTATTTCACATTGTAAAGAGTATGCTACAGCTAATGTAGTAGCAGTTATAGAATAGAGGTGTAATTGTGAATTTATTTGATAGTCATGCACATCTTGATGATGAAAAATTTGATAATGATAGAGAAACAATAATAGATGAGATTTTAACTGAAATGAAAGGATTCATTACTGCTGGCTATAGTTTACAAGCATCTAGAGAAGCGGTGAAACTTTCAAAAAAATATAATGATGTTTATTCAACATGTGGCATTTCTCCCAATGACATTCCACAATCAGAGAACGAAATGTGGAAAAGTATAGATGAAATATATAAATTAGTAAAAGAAAATATAGATACCGAGAAGATAGTTGCCATTGGAGAAATAGGATTAGACTATTATTGGGAGAAAGACTTAGATAGAAGAGATTTACAAAAAAAAGCATTTGTAAGACAAATAGAAATAGCAAATGAATTGAATTTACCTATCGTAATACATACTAGAGAAGCAGTAATGGATACACTTGAAATATTAAAAAATAATCCTGTAAAAAGAAAAGGAGTATTTCATTGTTGTCCTTTAAATAGAGAATTAGTGAAAGAAGCACTTAAGTTAGGTTTTTATATTTCATTTGCAGGACCAGTAACATTCAAAAATTCGAAAAATGCAGATGAAATTATTAATATGGTTCCAAATGATAAGATTTTAATTGAGACAGATAGTCCATATCTAGCACCAGAACCAGTACGAGGAACTAGAAATAATCCTATGAATGTAAAATATGTAGCGATGAAAATAGCAAGTGTAAAAAGTTTATCGTTAGAAGAAGTGGCTGATATAACATATGAAAATGTTAAAAAATGTTTCGATTTTTTTAAAGTTCCAGTTCAGCATTAAAGATACAAACGCTCCCGAATGTAATAATTTATTAATTCTTCCAGTTCCCCCATTCTAAAAATTCTAACAAAAGTTTTTCAAACTTTTGAGAATTTTTGAACGGTCCCCA
>CAJFJY010000031.1 GCA_904384205.1 uncultured Clostridia bacterium
GGCTTCGCCACATGTGCATTTCGCTTCGCGAATATGCACAGCCAAGGAAACTTAACCTTGTTGCTTCGGAAATTTCTTGCGAAATTTCCTATGCAATAAAAAATCAGTTTTCACCAATTAGTTTTTTAGTTTTATTTTTTATTAAAATCCATTTTGACAGATTTTTGCGTATTAATAATTAAATTATATATTAAGATATTAAAAATGTCTTATTTTTGATTTTAATGGCTTGTTTTTATACAATTATTTTCCCAAACAAAATTTAGCAAAAATTTCATTTATAATATCTTCTGATACTTCTTCTCCTGTTATACTATTTAAGTCTTCTAAAATATTTTTTATAAACATAGCAATT
The DNA here is from genome assembly GCA_904384205.1 of uncultured Clostridia bacterium. GTDB lineage: Bacteria > Bacillota > Clostridia > TANB77 > CAG-508 > CAG-269. The sequence goes on from CAJFJY010000031.1 coordinate 356, forward strand.
ATATCAATAGGCATTTCATTTTTTATTACTTCTTTTACTTTTGATATATCCTCAATTGCTTTTGTTATTAAATTCTTTTGTCTTAAATTTGTTATGATTACTTCATTATCAAAATTAATTTCACTAAAATTAAACATTTCGCTTATTTTGCTATATAATCTATCTAATCCCCAATCATTTAGAGCAGAAATTTTTATAATATTTTTAGAAAAATCTTTTAAATGCTTATCATTTTCATCAATTACTGCTTCTAAATCCATTTTATTTAACAATATAATATATTTTTTATCTTTTATAATGTCTAAAATTTCAAGATCTTCTTTTGATAATTCCTTAGTTGCATCAAATATTGCTATTATTAAATCCGCATCTTTTGCTATTTCTTTAGATCTATTTATTCCTATTTTTTCTACTTCATCTGTTGCTTCCCTAATACCTGCTGTATCTATTAGCTTTATTGGAATACCATTTATATTAACAAATTCTTCAATAGAATCTCTTGTAGTTCCTGCAAATTCAGTTACTATTGCCCTATCCTCTTTTAGAATAGCATTTAGAAGAGATGATTTTCCTGCATTTGGCTTTCCTATAATAGCTGTTTTTATTCCTTCTTTTAACAATTTCCCATTATCAAAACTACTCTCTAAATCTTTTAACTCTGGATAAACCTCATCTAACATATTTATTATTTGATTTTTAGTAACTTCTTCTACATCATATTCTGGATAATCTATTGTAACTTCTATATTTACCATTACATCCATTATTTTGTTTTTTATATCTTTTATTTTTTTTGATAAAAATCCTTCTAGTTGTTTCATGCTTGTTTTAGCTTCTTTTTCTGTTTTACTATTTATAACATCTATTACGGATTCGGCTTGCATAAGGTCTATTCTTCCATTCAAAAAAGCCCTTTTTGTGAATTCGCCTGGTTCCGCAAGTCTTGCACCGTTTTTTAAACACATATCTAATATTTTTTTCATCAATACATTTCCACCATGTGTATTTATTTCGCACATATTCTCTGTTGTATAGCTTTTAGGTGCTTTAAAGTATGAAACTAGGACTTCATCGATAATATCCCCATTTTCTATAATATGACCATATTTAATGGTATATCCTTTTATATCTTCTTCTCTTTGAACATTTTTAGGTACAAATATTTTATCTAATACTTTAAAACATTCTTTTCCACTCATTCTTATTATTCCTATTCCACCAATTCCGTGGAGCTGTTGATATTGAGGCTATTACATCCATTTCTATCTTCCTTTCAATTTATTATATTTTTTATATTAAAAAAGCCAAAGATAGAAATTACTATTATACAAGTAAAATCCGACCTTTGACCTCCGATTTTATTTAATATTTATTTATTTTTTAGAGAGATAACTATTCTTCTATGTGGTTCTTCCCCAATACTTTTAGTCTCTACCCTACTATTTTCTTGCAATCTACTGTGAATAATTTTTCTTTCATAAGCTTGCATTGGTTCTAAAGTAACAGGTTTCTTATATTTTACAACTATTTTAGCCATTTTATCTGCTAAATCTTCCAATGTCTTTTCTCTTTTTTCTTTATATCCTTCTATATCCAAAATTACTCTAACTTTATTATTAATACCTTTCCCAGCTATTGCTGAAAGTATATTTTGTAAAGCATATAGAGTTTCTCCTCTATACCCTATTAAAAATCCTAAATTCTCATTTTCTAAAGAAACATGCATGTAATCTTCTGCATCTTTTATATCATATTTGGTATTTTCAGGCATTTTCTTAACAAATTCCTCTAAAAAATTATTCAAATTATCATGAGCTTTTTGTTGATCATCCTTAGATAAATGTATTTCTTTTTTCACTTTTTTAGGCTCTTTATTATCTTCTATCTCATCTTTTAAAGTTAATTCTACTTTTACTATTCTTGGAGCTAAAATACTAAAAAAGCTTCTTTTTTCTTCTTCCAATACCTTTATATCAACCATTTCTCTAGTAGCATTCAATTCTTTTAACCCTTTTTCTATAGCTTCATTTGTTGTATTCCCTTGTGTAACAATCTTTTTGGACATACAAATTCCACCCTTCTCACTTATTAATCTTTTATAATTTTATTTAAAACTAATCTTTCAACAATCATTGTAATATTATTTACCAACCAATATAAAGCAAGTCCTAATGGTGCAACAATTGATATTGAAACAGACATTATAGGAATCATCCATGACATCATCTTATTAGTCTGAGCCATTGCATCAAATTCTTCTTCAGCAGGTCCTTCTTCCTCAACTTTAATTAATTGATTCTTTTTATCTTCTTTTTTCTTACTATCTTCTGTAATATCAATCACAGATTCCGAATCATTAGTTTTTGAGGCTTTTTTCTGCATAGAATTATTTAATTTTATTGATACAAAACTTGATATTATATAAAGTACTGGTATTATATAAACTGTCCAATCTGTTAAATTTTGTTGAGGTATTTTACTTAAATCAAGTCCTAAGAATTCCATATTGATTGATAATTTATCAATATTTGAATCTTCTGGATTTTTTTCTTTCAAATAATCAACTTCTCTTATAATATCAATTTCTGGATATGCTGCACTTACTATTTTTCCATTATCTTGCATTTGAGATACGTAAGAATTTATACTTTCTGTATCTACTTTTTTCATGTATGTCAATGGGCATCTTACCATGTAAAAAATAGAAATTAATAAAATAAATTGAATTATTGTACTTAAACAGCCACTAAAAGGATTCATTTTTTCTTCTTTGTATAAATTCATCATCTCTCTGTTTAATTTATCTGGGTCATTTTTATATTTAAATTGCAAAACTTTCATTTTTTCTTGCAATTTATTGCTTTTTTTCAACATTCTTTGCTGCTTAATTGATAACGGCAACATTACAATTTTTATTACAAGTGTAAATATAATCATAGCTAATCCGTAATTATTTACAAAATTATAAATAAAATTTAATAAATAACCAAAGATGTTAGCAAAAAAATTAAACATTTTATTCCTCCTAAATCTATTTTAGAGGATCATACCCTCCTTTTGAAAAAGGATTACATCTTAAAATTCTCCATATACCTAATATACTGCCCTTTACAGCTCCATATTTCTGAATAGCTTGTTTTGTATATTCAGAACAAGTTGGATAATATTTGCAATGTATATTCTTACTTGAAAACCAAGCAGAAATATACTTCTGGTACCAGCATATAAGGCTAATTAATACTTTTTTCATAGATATTCCCTATTTCAAACATATTGGCTTTACTAAAAATACTTTCCATATCTTCCTTTATCGAATAAAAATTAGCATTTTTTATATCTGACTTTTTATTCCACAAAAAAACAATACTTTTTCCAGTCTTTATTTTTTCTTCTAATCGATAATAATTCTCTCTTATTAATCTTTTTAAATGATTTCTTCTTACGGATTTACCTACTTTAACACTTATGGCTAAACCTAAAAAATTAATTTTTTTATTATTATCAAATATAAAAGCCTCTATATTTTTTCCAGAAAAATGTTTTCCTTTTGATAAAACTTTCTTAAATTGATAATTTTTCTTTAACATTACTGTTTTTTTCAACTAATTTTTCTTCCCTTCAACTAAAAACCAAAAAGAAAAAATGATAGAGAGACAAAACAAATTTATAGAAAACTATAAACTTTTTCTATATCTCTCTTTTCTATTCGCCATAAAATTAAGCTGTTAATTTTTTTCTTCCCTTTAATTTTCTAGCTTTAATTACATTTCTTCCTGATCTTGTACTCATTCTTTTTCTAAAACCATGTTCTTTCTTTTCTTGTCTATTTTTTGGTTGAAAAGTCATTTTCATTTTTAGCACCTCCTACTGTTTTTTATGTATATCAAATTTCTTTTAATGAAATTTTTTTCAAAATATCGCGTAAAAAGATTATAAACCAAAAGCTAGAAGATTGTCAAGCAATTTTAATAATTTTATTTTTTACACGCTTTTTTTGTAACAATTTTGTAAAAAAAGAAAAGTTTTCCACAGTTTTTTTTACAATTATCCACAATTTTAAAAAATTTTCCACAATTGTATTGACTTCTTGATAATTTATTTGCTATTATATGAAAGTACAGAAAAAGTAGCTTTATTACTTGCATAACAAATAAAATTATGTTCGTAAAAACATTGCTTTTTTTACAAAATTATTACAAAGTTATCAACACCTGTGGATAACTTTGTGGATAAAATCTTATAGAAAGGAAGAATAAAAATGGGGATTGACAAAGATGAACTTCTAACTAAACTAAAAGAATTACTAAAAGATGAAGTATCAAAAATCTCCTATGACACTTGGATAAACCCTTTGGGAATAAGAAGTATTGATAATAACCATATTATTTTTACAACTGTTTCTGAATATCAAAAAGACTTTATAGAAAATAAGTTTAGAAGTCTAGTTTTCAACACTTTGAGATTTATCACAAACAGAGACTGGACTTTTTCTGTAGTAGATCTTTCTAAAGAAACAGACTCAAATTCAGCTTCAAACCAAGTTATAAAAGATCAAAGCAATCTTGTATCAGAAGCAGAATTAGAAACAAACAGAGCAACACTTAATCCCAAATATACTTTTGAAACATTTGTTGTAGGAAATAACAATAGATTTGCGCATGCAGCAGCATTAGCAGTAGGAAATGAACCAGGAAAATCATACAATCCTTTATTTCTTTATGGTGGTGTAGGTCTTGGAAAAACTCATTTAATGCACGCTATTGGAAACAGAATACTTGAAAATGACAAAAATTCAAATGTTTTGTATGTTACTTCAGAAAAATTTACAAATCAATTAATAAACTCAATAAAAGATAATAAAACAGAAATGTTTAGAAATATTTACAGAAATATTGATGTTTTACTAATTGACGATATTCAATTTATAGCAGGAAAAGAAAGAGCTCAAGAAGAATTTTTCCACACATTTAATGCATTAAGAGAAGACGGAAAACAAATTATAATCTCAAGTGATAAACCACCAAGAGATATTCAATTTTTAGAAGATAGATTAAAATCAAGATTTGAATGGGGATTACTTGCAGATATATCTTGTCCAGATTATGAAACACGTTTAGCAATACTTAGAAAAAAAGCACAAGATGAAAATATAATAATAGATGACTCTATTTTAGCAGATATTGCAAATAAGATAGATTCAAATATAAGAGAACTAGAAGGTGTACTAAACAAGATAGTAGCAAGAGCATCCTTGACACATAGTCCAATAACAATTGAACTTGCTGAAAATATTATAAACGAATTTAAGCTAGAAAATGAAAAAGTAATTTCTTGTGACTTCATAAAAGAGACTGTAGCAAAATATTTTAGCATAGATAAAGATGAATTAGCAGGAAATAAAAGATCTAATGATATAGCATTTCCAAGGCAAATTGCAATGTACCTTTGCAGAGAAATTGCAAATATGTCTTTTCCACAGATAGGAACTGACTTTGGAGGAAGAGATCATTCAACAGTAATGCATGCTTATAATAAAATTAGCAAAGAAGTAAAAGAAAAAAATAATACAAAGCTAATTGTGGAAAGTGTGAAAAACATAATCATCGATGGCAAAAAATAACAACATTCGACATTTGCTAAATTTTTTAAAAAATATGTTTGTCGAAAAAACATTTTTATCAACATCGGTCTTTCTATTCTTACGGAAACAATACATTAGATATCCACACCCAAATGTTAATAACCTGTTAATAAACTGTGTATATCTCACTTTTACACAATTCGATTTTTAAACTGTGGATAAATTTGACAATTTTCCACAAGATTATGCACAGCATTTTTTCTAGGGATATAAACTTTCAACAGAGTTATCCACAGTTTCCACAGCACCTAATACTACTACTACTAAAAATATTATATAATATATAAGGAGGAATGAATATGAAATTCACATGTTACAAAGATACAATCATAAAAGCTATCAATTCCGTAGTAAAAGCTGTAGCATCAAAGACTACAATGCCAATACTTGAAGGAATATTAATACAAACAAATGATAATGAAATTAAATTAACAACATATGATTTAGAAATTGGAATAGAATACATAATGGAATGTAATGTAATAGAACAAGGAAGTACAGTAGTAAATGCAATAATGTTTAGTGAAATAATAAGAAAATTACCAGACACAGAAATAAAAATAAGCCTAAATGATAAAAATTTATTAGAAATAGAATGTGAAGGATCACACTATAAACTAGCTACAATGAATCCAGACGAATTTCCAGAACTTCCTAAAATAGAAGTTGAAAATTCAATAGAATTAGAGCAAAACACATTAAAAAATATGATTAGAAAAACAATATTTGCAGTAAGTACAGAAGAAAATAGACCAATATTTACAGGATGTTTATTTGAAACAGAAAATAATAAATTAAATTTAGTTGCAGTAGATGGATTTAGATTAGCTTTAAGAAGTGTTTATTTAAGTCAAAAAACGAATGATTTTAATGCAGTAATACCAGGAAAAACTCTAAATGAAGTAAATAAAATTTTATCAGATTCTTTTGATACAGTAAAAATAGGAATATCAAAAAATCAAGCACTATTTGAAATGGATAAATGTAAAATAGTAACAAGAGTATTAGATGGAGAATTTTTAAATTACAAATCAGTAATACCAACAAATTGGGAAACAAGAATAAAAGTAAATAAGAATAATTTACAAGATTGCTTTGAAAGAATAAGTTTAATTTCATCATCAAGTATAGAAAAAGAGAAAAAATATCCTGTAAAAGTAAATGTTGAAATAGGAAAAGTAACAATATCATGTACAAACCAAACAGGTGATGCAAAAGAAGAATTATTTGTTTCAACTGAAGGAAAAAATGTAGAATGTGGGTTTAACCCAAAATATTTCTTAGATGCTTTAAAATCAATAGATGATGAAGATGTAAATGTAGAATTTGGAACAAGCATATCACCATGTTTGATAAAATCAGTTGAAAATAATGACTATGTTTATATGATTTTACCAATTAGATTGAGAGAAGACTAAAAAGTAATTTATAAAAATAAAAAAAGTAAGATTTTAAAATTGAAATCTTACTTTTTTTATCCACAATTAATTAACAAAATGTGCAAAACTTTATTATATATTTAATATAAAAAAAATAAAACATTAAAAAAATTAGAAAAAAATTCTTAAAAATAGAATAAATTAGAAAAAAATAGATAAATAGCAAAAATTAAAAAAATAAAAAAAATTAACAAAAAATAAATCAAAAAAAATAGAATAAAATAGAATAAATTAGAATAAATTAGAATAAATTAGAAAAAAAGAAAATTGAAAAAATAAAATCGATTAAAATCAAAAATAAAGCAATTAAAAAATAAAATAATATAATTAATTAAATAAAATAAAAATTAAAATAAAAGGAAAATAAGAAATAATTAGAATAAAATAGGAAAAAAAAGAATAAATTAGAAAAAAATAGAAAATTAAAAAAATAAAATCAATTAAAATCAAAAATAAAGCAATTAAAAAATAAAGTAATATAATTAATTAAATAAAATAAAAATTAAAATAAAAGAAAAATAAGAAAAAATTAGAATAAAATAGGAAAAAAAAGAATAAATTAGAAAAAAAAAGAAAAAAATAGATATAAAATTGTTAATAATTTGTGGAAAAGATTTTATATTTAAAAAATAAAATAAATAATATAAAAATAAAAAATAAAATAAATAATATTAAAATAAAAAAATTAAATTAAAAAATAAGAATAAAAATAAAAATAAAAAAAATTAAATTAAAAAATAAAAATAAAATTAAAAATAATAAAAAAATAAATTATAAATAAAATAAAAAATCAAAAAAATTAAAATAAATTAGAATAAATTAGAAAAAAATAAAAAAAAGATAATAAAAAAATAAAATCGATTAAAATCAAAAATAAAGCAATTAAAAAATAAAATAATATAATTAACTAAATAAAAATAAATTAAAAATGAAAAGAAAATAAGAAAAAAATAGAAAAAATTAGAATAAATTAGAATAAATTAGAATAAATTAGAAAAAATAGATAAAAAATGTTAATGAATTGTGGAAAAAACATAAAAAAAACAAATAAAAAACTAAAACATTTAATTCAAATAAAAAAATAAATAAAAAAATAGTTAATAAAAAAATTAAATAAAAATATATGAAAAAAATAAAAAATAGTGTATAATGAAAAAATAGTTGGAGGAATAAAAATGTGGATAAAAAAATTAAACTTAAAAAATTTTAGAAATTATGAAAATCAAGAAATAAATTTTTGTAAAAATATAAATATTTTTTATGGAGAAAATGCTCAAGGAAAAACAAATATTATAGAAGCAATTTATATGTCAAGTATTGGTAAATCCTTTAGAACTAATAAAGATATAGAAACAATAATGCTTAATAAAGACAATTCATTAATAGAATGTTTTTTTGAAAAAGAAGATAGAGATGGAAAAATAAAAATTGAAATAAACAAGAAAAAAAATATATTTATAAATGGAATAAAAATAAAAAAATTGAGTGAACTATTAGGAAATATAAATATAGTAATATTTACTCCAGATGATATAGAAATATTAAAAGGAGGTCCACAAAATAGAAGAAAATTTTTAGATATTATGATAAGTCAATTAAGACCTAATTATATATATAATCTAAATATGTATTTAAAAACTTTGGAACAAAGAAATAATTATTTAAGGCAAATAAGAGAAGAACAAAAAGATGAAAATATGTTAGAAATTTGGGATGAAAAGTTAGCAGATTATGCAACAAAAATATGCAAATATCGAACAGATTATATAAATAATATAAATAAAAAAATAAAAAATATACATAAAGAAATTACAAATAATAAAGAAGAAATAAAAATCGAATATATTTCAGAATGTCAAGATAAAAATACATATTTAAATTTATTAAAACAAAGAAGAAAATTAGATATAATTAAAGGATATACAACAAAAGGAATTCATAGGGATGATTTTAGTGTATTTATAAACAATAAGGAATTAAATATTTATGGATCACAAGGACAGCATAGAACAGCAATTCTATCTTTAAAAATTTCTGAACTTCAAATTATAAAAGACGAAATAGGTGAATATCCAATTTTATTATTGGATGATTTTATGTCAGAACTAGATAATAATAGAAGAAAAAATCTATTAAAATATATGAAAGATGCTCAAGTAATAATAACATGTACAGAAAAATTAAATATTGACAGTTTAAATTGTTTGGAATATAAAGTAGATAATGGAAAAATATTTGACAAAGACAAAATATAATTATAAAATAAACATGTTAAAGTAAACACAATTTTAGGAGGAATAATAATGGAAAAATACAATCACAAATATGGGGCAGAACAAATACAAGTATTAGAAGGGCTTGAAGCCGTAAGAAAAAGGCCAGGAATGTATATAGGAAGTACATCTGTAAGAGGACTACATCATATGGTTTATGAAATTGTAGATAATGGTGTTGATGAAGCATTAGCTGGTTATTGTACAGAAATAAATGTAGTAATAGAAAAAGGAAATATTATATCTGTTCAAGATAATGGTAGAGGTATACCTGTAGAGATACATCCAAAAACACATATTTCAACAGCAGAAACAGTATACACAGTATTACATGCAGGTGGAAAATTCGGTGGAGATAGCGGATATAAAGTTTCTGGAGGTTTACATGGTGTTGGAGCTTCTGTAGTTAACGCATTATCTGCATGGACAGAAGTTACAATTGCAAGAGATGGCGGACTATTTAACATGAAATTTGAAAAAGGTAAAACTGTTCAAAAACTAGAAAGAATAGGAGATTCAGACAAAACAGGAACATTAGTTAGATTTTTAGCAGATAATACAATTTTCGAAAGTTTAGAATATGACTATGAAGTATTAGAAAAAAGATTAAGAGAAATAGCATTTTTAACAAAAGGATTAAAAATAACTATAGAAGATCAAAGAGAAGAGACACCTAAAAAATCAGAATTTTGTTATGAAGGTGGATTAATTTCTTTTGTAGAATATTTAAATAAGAATAAAGAAAAAATACATCCAAACCCTATATATATTGAAAAAGGTGGGGAAGTACCAGTTGAAATAGCGATTCAATATACAACAAGCTATTCAGAAAATATTTATACATTTGTAAATAACATAAATACAATTGAAGGCGGAACACATTTAGAAGGATTCAAAAGAGCTTTAACAAAAGTATTTAATGATTATGCAAGAAGTCACAATATATTAAAAGAAAAAGATGCTAATTTACAAGGTGAAGATATAAGAGAAGGAATAACTGCAGTAGTTTCTGTAAAAGTAAAAGAACCACAATTTGAAGGACAAACTAAGACGAAGCTAGGGAATAGTGAAGTAACAGGTGTTGTACAAAGTATGGTAAATGATGCGTTAGCTACATTTTTAGAAGAAAATCCACAAATAGCAAAAGCAATCCTAGAAAAATGTGTAAGTGCGTCAAGAGCAAGGGAAGCCGCTAGAAAAGCTAGGGAGTTAGTTAGAAAAAAGAGTAGTTTAGAAACATCAACTTTACCAGGAAAACTAGCAGACTGTAGTAGTAAAGTAGCAGATGAATGTGAAGTATATATAGTTGAGGGAGATTCAGCTGGTGGTAGTGCAAAACAAGGTAGAGATAGAAAATTTCAAGCTATATTACCACTTTGGGGAAAAATGCTTAATGTAGAAAAAGCAAGAGCAGATAAAATATACGGAAATGATAAATTAAATCCAGTAATAGTTGCAATTGGTGCAGGTATTGGAGCTGATTTTGATATAACAAAAATAAGATATGGAAAAGTAATTATAATGGCTGATGCCGATGTTGATGGAGCACATATTAGAACATTATTACTAACATTTTTCTTTAGATATATGAGACCACTAATAGAAAATGGAAATGTGTATTTAGCACAACCACCACTATATAAATTATCTAAAAAAGGAATGGAAGATTTATATTGTTATACTGATGAAGATTTAGATAAAGCATATAAAGATTTACAAGCAAAAGGTATTGAAAGAGATACATTATCATTACAAAGATATAAAGGTCTAGGGGAGATGAACCCAGAACAATTATGGAAAACAACTATGAATCCTGAAACTAGAATTTTAGTAAAAGTAACAATGGATGATGCTATAAAAGCTGATGAAATATTTACATTGCTTATGGGAGATGAAGTTGAACCTAGAAGAGAATTTATTCAACAAAATGCAAAATATGTAAAGAACTTAGATATTTAATTAATTTAAAAAATAAAAAATCAAAATTTAATAATAAATTTTTAATGACCTAGAATAAACAAAATTCTAGGTCATTAATCATAAAGCCAATAATAATCTTCACTCAAACTAATACACATAACCTTCTAACCTAATATATATTACTACATAAATAAGCCATCAGCCACATATATTAATTATTCGCTCGACTATTAATACACCATAAGTAACCATATTCATCCCGAAGGGACTACTAACAACCACTAAAAACTAGATATAAGAATAATCTTAGCTCGAATTATTTACATATATTTTCAACCATATAATAAAGAATAAAATATTTATAAAAAATATAAAATAAATATAGCTTTAATACAAATAAATAATTCTTATCGCCGACATATTATAATATATAAAAATACACCATAATATATCTTTGTCCGAATAATAATAAACTTAAAAAAATCTATTATTACTCTTGGCTCAACTATTATCAACCTTATAATATTATTATAAACAAAAATAAAAATAATATACAAAAAAATAAAAATTTTTAAAATAATATTATTGTAATTAATAAAAAAAGATCTATAAAATTTCATAATATATAAAAAAGTAAAAAAGTAAAAGTAAGAATAAAATAGAAAAAAATTCTTAAAAATAGAATAAAATAGGAAAAAATAGAAAATACATAAAATTTGAAAAAATACAATTTAAATAAAAAATTAATTAGTATAAAAAATAGAATAAAATAGAATAAATTAAAATAAATTAGAAAAAAAAAGAAAATACTAGATAAAAAAATTTAAAATCATTAAAATCAAAAATAAAAGAATAAAAAATAAAAGTAATATAATTAATTAAATAAAATTAAAATTAAAATAAAAGGAAAATAAGAAAAAATTAGAATAAAATAGAATAAATTAGAAAAAAATAGATAAAAAAAGTTTATAAATTGTGGATAATATATAAAAAAATTAAAAATAAAAAGAATATAATTATAAAATAATAAAAAATATTAAAAAAATAATAAAAAAATTATTAAAAAATATTAATAAAAATAAAATTAATAAAAAAATTAGAATAAAATAGAATAAATTAAAATAAATTAGAAAAAATTAAATTAAAAAAATTTAAAATCATTAAAATCAAAAATAAAAGGATAAAAAATAAAAATAATATAATTAATTAAATAAAATAAAAATTAAAATAAAAAGAAAATAAGAAAAAATTAGAAAAAAATAGGAAAAAAAAGAATAAATTAGAAAAAAATAGATAAAAAAAGTTTATAAATTGTGGATTAAAAACAAAAAAATTAAATATAAAAAGAATAAAAAGTTAAAAAATAAAAAAATATATAAAAAATATATAAAAAATATATAAAAATTTAATATAAAAATAATAATAAAATAAAAATAATAAAAAATGAAATTTATTATTAATTGAAGAGGTAATGTCGAACTATGTCGATGAAAAGTTCTTGACAAAACAAATAAACGAATGTAAAATATGCAAAACGGAGGTGAGATCACATTAAAAAAATTAATATTGAAGAATGGCTTCCAATAGATAAAATATTGGATAATGGTTTAATAAAAACCAAAAGTCATAAATACATAAAAATCATTCAAGTTTATCCGATTAACTATAATCTTAAATCAGATTTAGAAAAAAGCTCCATATTAAATTCATACAAAGTTTTTTTAAAAACATGTAATTTTGATATCCAAATTTTAATTCAAAGTAGTAAAGAAGATTTAACAAATCATATTAAAAAAATCCAAGAAAATGTTAGGGAAAATAAATATTTAGAAGAAATATCAAAAGAATATATTTCTTATATTAAACATTTAAATTTAACTAAAAAATCATCATCAAAAAATTTTTATATAATTATAAGTAATGAAAAAAAAGATAAAAAAGAATTTTTTGAAAATGAAGAAATAATACAAAATGATTTAAAAGAAAAATATTTTAAAATAAAAGATTGTTTATCAAGATGTGGAAATTCAGTAAAAGAAATTTCAGATAAAAAAGAAGTTTTAGAAATATTAAAAATATTTTTTAACACTAGAAAAAATAATATTATGGTAGAGGAGGAAAAAATATAAAAATTAAAAAAATAATAAATAATTTATTTAATAATAAAAATAATAAAAAAATAAATGAAATAAATAAAAAATTAAAAGGAAGTTTTTCTGATAAAGATTATATTTTACCAGCATATATTAATTTAACAAATCCAAAATATTTTGAAATAGATAATTTATATTATGCTGGATTAATGGTAGTAAATTATTATAGAGAACAAACAGATATAATTTTAAAAACTTTAATAGAAACAAATATAAATATGAATATATCAGTATTTTATGAAAAACAAGATCCATATAAAGTGATAAAAGATCTAACATATCATATAGGGAATGTAGGAGTTGAACTAAAAGAATCAAATCAAAATAGGCAAGATATTGATATAGCAGCATTTACATATAATGACGCAAAATATATAAGAAAAGAAATTCAAGTTAATAATGAAGATATATATTTTTTATATATTTACATTGATTTATATTCGGAAAACATAAAAGACTTAGAATACTATTTAAATAAAATAGAAGGAATAACACAAAGCAAAGGAATGCAAACTAGAAGAGCAAACTTTAGGCAAGAAGAATTATTTTTATCATGTTTACCTATAATGGAAAATAAAGAAATAATAAAAAATGTAACAAGAAGAAATATTTTAACATCAGGATTACTTTCAACTTATCCATTTATTTCATCTACTATTTTTGATCAAGAAGGAATTTTTATAGGAACAAATATTTATAATAATTCCCTAGTTTTTATAGATAGATATAATCAAGAAAAATATAAAAATGCAAATATTTGTATATTTGGAACAAGTGGAGCCGGAAAATCATTTTATACAAAATTGTTAATATTAAGATATAAATTAATTGGAATAAAGCAATATATTATTGACCCAGATAGAGAGTACAATAATTTGTGCGAAAAATTACAAGGTGTACAAATAAAAATAGGGCCTACATCTAAAACATATATTAATATTTTAGAAATTAGAAAAGAAAGTATAGAAGAAGGAGAAAATGGATATTTAGCAACAAAAATAGGTAAATTAATAGGATTTTTTAATTTAATTTTTGGAGAAATGGATGAAGAAGAAAAAGCTTTATTAGAAGAAAAATTAATAGAAACTTATAAAGAAAAAAATATAACATTTGATGATGAAAGTTTATATAAAGAAAATAATGAAAAAATAATTAATAAAGAATTTAAAAGTCCAGAAGATATGCCAATATTAGAAGATTTATATAATATTTTAGATAAAGATAAAAGAACAAAAAAATTTAAAATTAAATTAATTCCATTTGTAGAAGGCTCAATGAAATTTTTTAATAATTATACAAATGTAGAATTAAATAATGATTTAATAATTGCAGATGTTTATGATTTAGGAGAAGAAAATTTAAAATATGGAATGTATTTATTTACAGATATTTTTTGGGACAAAATTAAAGAAAATAGAAATGATAAGAAAGCAATATATTTAGATGAAATTTGGAGATTAATAGGAGTGACATCAAATAAAGATGTAGCAAGTTTTATTTATAAAATATTTAAAACAATAAGAAAATATGGAGGAAGCAGTGTAGCAATCACGCAGGACATATCTGATATTTTTAGTTTAGATAATGGTACATATGGAAGAAGTATTCTAAATAATTCAAGTATAAAAACATTTTTTGCTTTAGAAGAAGAAAATATAAAAATATTAAGTGAATATGCCAATTTATCTGAAAAAGAAAAAGTAGAAATAAAATCTTTAAAAAGAGGGGAGTGCCTAATGTTTGTAGGAGAAGATCATATATTAACAAAAATAGAATCTTCAGAAATTGAGAAAAAAATAGTTGAAGGAGAAAAAATAATTGAAAAAAATAATAACAGCAGTTAATAATCCAAATTTAAATGAAAAATTAAAAAATGAAAATTATATTGAAGTCATAGGAAAAGATATTCAATATAAAGAAGGCATTTTAGAATTTTTAGAAAATAATAAAAATATAGATTTAATTATAATAAATGAAAAATTACCTGGAGAAATAAATTTAATTAATTTATTAAAAAAAATAAAATTAATTAATGAAAAAATAAAAATAATATTAATTTTAGAAAATGAAAATACAGAAAAAGAAGAAAAAATAAAAAAAATAAATAATAATATAGAAATATTTTTTAATAATAAAATAAATATAGAAAAATTAATCAATTTAATAAAAGAAAAAAATTTAAATAAAGAAAAAGAACTAGAAGAAGAAATAAAAAAATTAAAAGAAATTATAAAAAATAATAATTTAGAAACAAATAATAAAAAACAAGAAAAAAGCAAAAAAATAAATTGGAAAGATATGGTAATAAATAATATAAATTCAATAAAAAACAAAGTAAAAAATTTCCAAAAAGGAGAAATAAAATATAAAAAACACATTTTACATAAAAACATTATTTATAATAATTTAATAATTTTTATAGATTTAGACGAAAATAAAAATATTGATATATCCCTAAGTTTAAAAAAATATTTATCAGAGAAAAATAATAAAATAATTGAATTAAAAAAGTTTACCCCAAATTACATCAGTAAATATGGTACAAAGCAGAATTTAAATAAAATTAAAAATAAAAAAGAATTGTTAAATGAATTTCAAAATAATCTATTAGAAAAAAATAAAAAATATAAAACAAAAAAACAAAATAGAAAAATAAAATATAAAAGTAAAAAAATAAAAAGAAATAAATATAATAAAAATTTATTTTATTATAAAATAAAAAAATTAAATAATATTAAAAAAATAATAAATAATTTTTCTATATTTTTTGATTATATTTTTATTAAATTAAATTTAAATAATTTAATAATTTTAAATAATTTATTAAATATTAAAAAAATAAAAATAATTAATTTAATTATTTTAGAAAAAAATATAAATAATTTAAAAATATTAAATAAATTAATTAATAAATTTGAATTAAATAAAAATAAATTAATAATAATTTTAAAAGAAAATAAAAAAGAAAAAATAGATATTAATATAATAAAAAAAATATTTGAAAAAAATAAAATAATATTATTAAAAGAAAATAAAAATTTAAATAAAAAACAAATAAAAGAAATATTAAAATTAATAAAAAATGGAGGAAAAAAGTATGAAAGAAAAAAATAAAGAAAACGAAATAAAAACAGAAAATAAAATAGAAGAAAAAAATATAAATAATAAAAACAACAAAGTAAAATTATTAAATCCCAAAATAGATATAGTATTTCAAATGCTATTCTCATCACAAAATACAGATATTACAAAAGGATTAATATCAGCACTAATAGATAAAAAAATAGAAAATATAGAATTAGAAATAAACAAACAATTAATAGGAAATAAAATAGATGATAAAGTAGGAATAGTAGATCTAAGAGCAAGATTAAATAATAATGTAGAATGTGAAATAGAAATGCAAATGGTATACTCAAAAAATTTCATACCAAGGCTATTATACTACTGGTCAAAAATATATTCAGGACAACTAAAAAAAGGAAATAAATATAATGGACTAAATAAAGTAGTATGTATAGCAATAATAAATGAAGATATAAAAGAATTTGAAGAGTTAAAAGCACACAGTAAATGGCAAATAAGAGAAGAAGAAAACGTAACAAAAATCTTGACAGACAAATTAGAATTACATATAATAACAATATCAAAAGCAATAAAAGAATACAAAGAGGATAATAAAAATAAAGAAAACAGATTGCTACAATGGATGATGTTTCTAAACGATCCAGAATGTGTGGAGGTGGATGAAATAATGAAGGAAAATAAGGAAATAAAAGAAGCAGAAGTAACATTGAGAAAATTAAGTGAAGATGAAGAAAATCAAAGGATAGCAGAACTACGAGAAAAACATATACTAGACACACAAGATATATATGAAACTGGATTAGAAGAAGGAGAAAAAACAGAAAAAAGAAAGATAGCAAAAAAATTATTAGATAAAAATATGCCAATAGAACAAATAATAGAAATAACAGAATTAACAAAAGAAGAGATTTCAAAAATACAAAATAAAAATAATTAATAAAAATATCTTTATGATGTGCAAAATTATTTTAATTATTATTGCACATCATAAAATCCAAATAAATTTTTTTATATAAATTTTAAATTCAAAAATAATTTTAAAATTAAAAAATTATTTATTTCGAAAAATAAAATCCAAAAAAATAGTAAATAATTATATAATTTTAATTAATAAAAATAAATTTAAATAATTTAAAAATATTAAATAAATTAATTAATAAATTTGAATTAAATAAAAATAAATTAATTATTATTTTAAAAGAAAACAAAAAAACAAATATTAATATATATAATAAAAA
>CAJFJY010000032.1 GCA_904384205.1 uncultured Clostridia bacterium
TACTGTTACTGTTATTCCTATAGCTAATAATATATTATATATACTATTAAAAGCTATATTTGCATTATTTTGATTTATCGTGGCCACATCACTACTTTGGCCATCAGCCATAAAAGTATCTGCATCTGCTATTATTGAATCTGGTGTTACATTCTCTGCAGTCTCATTAGGATTATAGTTAATTAATGGATTATTATATATTGGTTTATCACCATTTATAATCTTCTCTGCATCTGTTCCTTCCAATTCTTCTCCGTATGTTTCACTTATTTGGTCATATAATTTTGGAATTTCGTCTGATACTTCTGCAGAAAAGTTACTATCTACTTTTTGTTTGTTTTCATCTATTGCATTTAAACACTGTACATAATAATCTTTTTCTTGCGTTGTTAAATTAGCAATTGGAACATTTTTTATAATTTCCCACATTTCCGCTAATCCTTTTTCACCATTTCCTCTATAATCATCTAAAGTATATTCATTCCATGCTTTTTCATTACTTGATGAATTACCACCACCTCCTGTTGTACTTCCTCCAGTATTTCCTGAAGATTGTTTTTCCACTTTTGATGCAATATCTATATTATTTTCTATTCTAAGCCAAGTTTCATCTTCTATGTGAAAGCCAGAAGCAGCAACAATATTTGTATCTTTTTTTAATGCATTTAAGAAGTGATTTGCAACTTCTACATAATGTTGGGCAGAATCATAACTATCAAATTGCACAGATGTTATATTTGCATCACCTAATATATTGAAGTAAATGTAATTAACATATTTAGGATCTCCTTCGTCATTACAAACTCTAATAGCTTCGTCAATATCCGCCGTTGTTAAATGTTTCCAACTGGTTATATCATAAATATCAGTAGCTTTTACTTGGATAGAAATCATGCATACTAATATACATAAAATAAAGATGTACAAAATTTTTTTTACCACAGACACCAACCCCTTAAATATATTATAGCACATTTTTATCTACTTTTTAAGCTTTTTTTACAAATTATTACTTTTATATAACAGTTCAATAGAATAAATATTACATTTCTCGTCTTCCCTCTAAAGCTTTTGTTAAAGTAATCTCATCTGTGTATTCTAGATCCCCACCAACTGGAACACCATGTGCTATCCTAGTAACTTTAATCCCTAAAGGTTTTATCAATTTAGAAATATACATTGCAGTTGCTTCACCTTCAACTCTAGGATTTGTTGCAAGTATTACTTCTTTAACTTGTCCATCCATTAGTCGAGACAACAATTCTTTAATTTTTATATCATCTGGTCCAACTCCGTTCATAGGTGAAATAGAACCATGTAAAACATGATAAGTTCCATTAAATTCATGTGTTTTTTCCATTGCGATTATATCTCTTACATCTTCTACGACGCAAATTGATGTCTGATCTCTTTTAGGATTACTACAGATTGGACAAGGATCTGTATCTGATATATTAAAACATCTACTACAATACTTTAAATTCTTTTTAGCATTAATTATTGAGTCAACAAATTCCTTTGTTTCTTCTTCTGAAGAATTTAAAATATAAAAAGCCAACCTAGCAGCTGTCTTATGACCTATACTAGGTAGCTTTTCAAAACTTTCTATTAATTTTTCTATTGATGGTGAATATAATGACATTTCTACTTCCTCATTCCTTTAGTATATTTATTTTTAGTTTGCATAATATAATTATTTACAACTGTGTCTTTACATAATTGTGTTGTGTGGCTGTTATTTTTTATTTAATGGATAATTACATTAATCCTGGAATATTGAATTTGCCTAGTTGTTTAGCTTGTGCTTCATCAACTTTTCTTAAAGCTTCATTAACACAAGTTAGAATTAAATCTTCCAACATTTCAACATCATCAGGATCAACTACATCTTTTTGAATTTTTATTTCTTTTATTGTTTTTTCTCCTGATACTTTTACACTTATAGCACCTCCACCAGCTGTTGCATCAAATTCTTTTTGAGCTAATTCTTCTTGTGATTTCTCCATATCTGCTTGCATTTTTTTGGCTTCTTTCATCAAATTTCCTATATTCATTCCGCCAAATCCTCCCATACCTCCTGGAAATCCACCTCTTTTACCCATATTTAATTCTCCTTTCTTTTCATAAAAATTAATCTGTTATATTAAATGATATATCTGAATCATTTACTAAATTCTTAATATCATTTTCTACTGAGTTTTCAACTACATTACTTGTAGATGTATCTATATACTTTATGTTCATCTGCTTTCCACAAGCTATTGAAACTAGTCTAGTTAATTCATGTATATTTTCTTGCTTTTCGAGTATTGTTTTTCCAAAGGCATTTATTCCTTTAGGAAATTGTATTCCTACTGTCATATCATTTAATTGAGTTGCTTTTGTATCCATTAAATTTGAAAACAAAACTATCTTGCCATTTTGTTTCAAATCATTTACTATCTTAGGCCACGAATCTTCAATTTTTCCTTGATAACTTACTTTATCATTTTCATTAATTTTACTTTTTACATCGTTACTCTTTTCTTCAGAAACAACTCTCTTAGGTTTTGCTTCGATATTGTTAGATATATAACTAGGCTTAACTATATTTGTCTCTATATTTCTGGTTCCATTTGATTTCAAATAATTTTCTATTTTTTCTATTCGTTTTTCTAAATTACTATCTGTACCTATACTAGAATCTTTAGAGCTTTCATTATTATAACATAACTTTATCATTCCAGCTTGAAATAATATACTTTTTTGAGTTGTTAATTTCATGTTATTTTGTATTTCTGATAAACTATAAATCAAATTCACTAATCGTTCAGACGAAACTCCATTAAGCATATCATCCATTTCTTTTATTTCTTCTTCAGAATATAACTCTGCTTTTTTACTAGATTTATACACTAGCATATCTTTTACATATTTTAGAATTTCCCAGACAAAATTTTCTAAGTCTTTTCCTTCATTTAATATGTTATCAATACTTTGAATTGTTCCTTCTACATTATATTCTAATATATTTTTTACAATACTACTTACATAAATTGTCTTAGGAATGCCTGCCAAATCCTTTACTTTATCTTCATCAATAGTATCTGTATCTTGATTACATCTTTCCAAAATTGATAAAGCATCTCTCATAGCTCCATCAGATAATATAGCAATAATATTTAATGCCCCTTCTGTTATGTTTATTTTACTTTCCTCACAGACTATTTTTAATCTTTTTTTGATATCATCATTTGATATTCTTTTAAAATCAAATCTCTGGCATCTAGATAAAATAGTTGCTGGAAGTTTTTGTGGCTCTGTTGTAGCCAATATAAATTTCACATGTTCAGGTGGTTCTTCTAATGTTTTTAATAAAGCATTAAATGCTCCTGTTGATAGCATATGAACCTCATCTATAATATATACTCTATACTTTGCTTTTGTAGGTAAGAAATTTACTTCTTCTCTTATACTTCTTATATCTTCTACACTATTGTTTGATGCAGCATCCATTTCCACTATATCTGTTAAAGAACCATTCAATGCTGCTTTACAAATTTCACATTCATTACAAGGTTCTCCATCTTTAGGATTTAAACAGTTTATTGCTCTTGCTAATATTTTTGCAGATGATGTTTTTCCAGTTCCTCTACCACCATTAAATAAATATGCATGCCCTACTCTATTTGTTATAATTTGATTTTTTAAAGTTCTTGTTATATGCTCTTGCCCAACAAGTTCTGAAAATGTCATTGGTCTAAATTTTCTATAAAGCGCAGTATATCCCCCCATAATATCACATCCTTATTTCTGAAAATTATTATATCTCATACCTTTTGTTTTTTAACTGTAAAATAATTATTTCCCATAATGATAAAAAATGGTAGACCTCAATCCCTCTATAGAAGGTAATTCCACATAAAGCTGACTATTTATTGCTGCTTCCTTCCGGACCTGACAAGGTTCATAGGTCTCTATTGGATTACCCTCTATACAAAGATCAAGTTCACACCATTTAAATTATATAATGTATTTTAGATTTTTGCAACATATTTTATTAAAAAATAATAATCGAATACTTAATTTTGAATTCTTTTAAATATGAATTGCTCTACATCAGTAATTTCTTTTGATACTACTCCTTCTTGTACTACATTATCTAAAGGCAAATCAAGATTTATATTTGATTTAAATACCTTTCCTGACTCTAGGTTAATTGTTAGATCAAAAGAAATGTTACTTTTCAAATTGTTATAATCTACCCCTGCTTTATTTAATAAATCTTTATGTTCTATTTGTTCATCATCATTAGAAGTATATTCTGCTACATTATTTATTGAATATCTAAATGCTACTATTCCTCCTTGATTAGATATCTTCAAGTTTTTTATATCTGACTCTACATCTCCAGCATATTCTAAACTATTTATAACATTTTCTGCAGAATCTTTAAAGAACAAGTTTACATCAGTTACATCTGGTTTATAAAAATTAGTCTGCCCAACTGTTGGTGCTGTATTAACATTCATTGAATCTATCTTTACTGATTTTATTAATTCTTCTTGATTATTCCCTGCATTCTTATCTATGTATAAATAGATATCATTAGTTTCATTTACATCAAATGCCCATCTCATTCCTTCTACTGTTTTATCTGTTCCTAAAGATTGGCTAATAATTGATATCTTAGATAAAACAAATGGCATATTAGTTTCTCCTTCTACATTATATTTTAAAATAGTTATTCCTAAAAAGAACAATATTGCCACTATTATTACTATAATTACTACTAAATGAAACATTTTATTACTTACTAAAGTTCTTAATTTATCTTTCATTTTATCTAACATTCCTTTCAGGTATGTTTTTTTATTGTATAGGAAAAATCGACTTTTATCTTGACCCTATGTGGATTTTTCCGTATACAACAAGGTTAGGCTACCTTAATTCGCCCGAACGAAGTGAGTGGCATATATTTCGCATATACTACAAAGACTTGCTTAGCGAAATGCCTTCCTTATATTTCTCAAATCTTTAAAAAATTGTTTTAGAATATTACTACATTCTTCTTCTAGTAAACCTGACTCTGTTTCTACAATATGATTAAATTTATAGTCCTCTAATAAGTTTAAAACAGAACCAACCGCTCCTGTTTTTTCATCTTTTGCTCCATAATATAATTTTTTTATTCTTGAATTTATAATTGCTCCTGCACACATAGGACATGGCTCTAACGTTACATACATTTCACAGTCAATTAATCTCCATGATTTTAATTTTTTACTTGCTTTTTGTATAGCAATTATTTCAGCATGTTTTGTAGTATCAAATTTTGTTTCTTTAATATTATGTGCTCTAGCAATTATTTTTCCATCCTTCACTATCACACAACCTACTGGAACTTCTAGTTTTTCATATGCTTTTTGTGCTTCTTTTAAAGCTTCTTTCATGAATTTTTCTTTTTCCATATATACCTCTGCCAAAAGGGACGGGGCTTTTTGGCAATATTTATTTTTATTATAAAATTGCCAAAAAGCCCCGTCCCTTTTGGCAACAATTTTGGTGTTCCCAGGCGGACTCGAACCACCATCGGTCGCTTAGGAGGCGACTGCTCTATCCTGCTGAGCTATGAGAACATATATCTATATTAACATTTTTTAATAAATTTGTCAAAATTCAATAATTATGATATAATTTAAAAACGAATTTAAAGAAAGGAACACTAAAATGCAACGAATACTAAGTCATATGCGTAAAGCAATAGAAGATTATCACATGATTGAAGAAAATGATAAAATTGCTATATGCTTATCTGGAGGAAAAGATTCTATCACAATGCTTAACGCTTTTAAAAATCTTCAAATTTTTTATCCTAAAAAATTTGATATTATAGCAATAAGCATAAATCCAGGTTTTGAAAATTTTGATACTAAATTTTTGCAAAACACTTGTGATAAATTAGAAATTCCTTTATTTATAGAAAATAGCAATGCAAAAGAAATCGTATTTGATTTAAGGAAAGAAAAAAATCCTTGTTCTTTATGTGCTAATTTACGTAGAGGTGCTATTAATTCCATCGCTATTAAAGAACATTGTAACAAAATTGCCCTAGGACATAATCAAGATGATGTATTAGAAACATTTTTATTAAATCTGTTATATGCAGGAAATATCAGTACTTTTGCACCTGTAAGTTATATGAGCAGGTCTGAAATAACTCTTATTAGACCTTTAGTTTATACTCCTGAAAAAGAAATTAAACGATTTATAAAGAAAAACAACGTTGTAGTTATGCAAAAAGTTTGCCCTATGGATGGAGTTTCTAAAAGAGAAGATATGAAACAACTTATTTTTAGTTTATCTAAGAATATTCCTATGATAAGAGCTAATCTATTTGGTGCAATTCAAAGAAATTTGGATTATTGGAAAATTTGACAATAGGGACGGAGGAAGTTGACAAAGGGGACGGGGCAAAATGGCAATTTTAAACAATTGCCATTTTGCCCCGTCCCCTTTGTCAACTTATTTTACCTCTTCTATCATTGCTTCTTTTAATTTTTCTAACTTAGAATTTGCATCTTCTTCTGTCTTTCCTTTAACCCCCATATATAATTTTATTTTTGGTTCTGTTCCAGAAGGTCTTACACAACACCAAGCATTATCTTCTAATTCATAATATAACACATTTGATTTAGGAAGACCTGTTGTAGATATTTCTCCTGTTATCATATTTTTTACAATATCTTTTTCAACATCTTTAAAGGTTAATACTTTATAATCTCCTATTTTTGTAATATCCTTATTTCTTGTATTTGTCATCATTTGTTTTATTTCTTCTGCTCCTTCTGACCCTTCTCTTACGATTGATACTTGTGCTTCTTTATAATATCCATATTTTTCATATATATTTATCATTTGATCCCATAATGTTAAATTATTTTCTTTATAATAACAAGCTGCCTCACAAAGTGCCATTACTGCTGCTATTCCATCTTTGTCTCTTGCATAATCTCCAATTAAGCATCCATAACTTTCTTCAAATCCAAATACATATTTTTTATCTCCTGTTTCATCAGCTTTTCTCATTACTGCTCCGATATTTTTGAATCCTGTTAATACTTCTATACATTCTAAGTTATATTCTTTAGCTATTGCTTTTGCAAGTTCTGAAGATACTATTGTTGTTATAAACATTCCATTAGATGGCAATATTCCTTTTTCTTTCATTTGTGATATTCTATATTCTGCAATTAATAACGCTGA
The DNA here is from genome assembly GCA_904384205.1 of uncultured Clostridia bacterium. Classification (GTDB taxonomy): domain Bacteria; phylum Bacillota; class Clostridia; order TANB77; family CAG-508; genus CAG-269. The sequence goes on from CAJFJY010000032.1 coordinate 7,246, forward strand.
CATATTTCCTGTATAACTCATATATTCGCCTGTTTTTGTGTCTTTTGCAAATATTCCTAATCTATCTGCATCTGGGTCTGTTGCTAAAACAACATCAGCATCTACTTTTTTTGCCAATTCTAATGCTAACTTAAATGCTTTTGGATCTTCAGGGTTTGGATAATCTACTGTTGGGAAATTCCCGTCTGGTTCTTTTTGTTCTGGTACAACATATAAGTTTTCGATTCCTATTTCCTTTAACAATCTTTCTGCAATTGTATTTCCTGTACCATGTAATGGTGTATATACTACTTTTAAATTTTTTCCTTGTTTTTTTACGGTTTCTGGATTTAACACTAATTTTTTCAATGTTTGTATATATTTATCATCCATCTCAGTTCCGACTATATTAAATAATCCTGATTTTTCTGCTTCTTCTCTTGTTGTTTCTTTTATTTCTGAAAAGGTTTTTACATTTCTAACTTCGTTTATAATGTCTTTATCCCTAGGGCTAACTATTTGTGATCCATCATCCCAATATACTTTATATCCGTTATATTTAGGTGGATTATGACTTGCTGTTATCATTACTCCTGCCGTACATTCAAGTTGTCTTACTGCAAATGATAATTCTGGTACTGGTCTTAGGTTTTCAAAAAGATATGTCTTTATCCCGTTTGCATTTAATATTAAAGCTGTTTGCATACTAAATTCTTTTGACATTTTCCTTGAATCATAACTAATTGCAACTCCCTTATCTTGAGTTCCCTGTTTTAGTATATAATTTGCTAAACCTTGTGTTGCTTTTCCAACTGTATATTTATTCATTCTGTTTGTTCCCGCTCCGATTACTCCTCTTAATCCGGCTGTTCCAAACTCTAATTCTTTATAAAATCTATCTTCTATTTCCTTTTCGTCATTTTTAATTGCTTGTAATTCTTTCTTTGTTTCTTCATCAAATTCTGGACTTTCACACCATTTCTTATACTCTTCTAAATAATTCATCATTACAATCATTCCTTTCTTAAGGCACAAATTAGGTTGGAAAAGAATTAAATTTTGAGCAGTCAAAACAAATTTGAAATTTATGAATCGTACGTGTGTACGTTGATTAAATTTCAAATGCAGGTTGACGACGCCAAAATTGTAATTATTTTTCAACCTTTACCTCCTCATATAATTTTATTTTAATAATCATATATTATCATAAACTGCACTAAAAAATCAATCTACAAATTTAAAGCACCTAGATTTTTTTCTAAGTGCTTTAAAAATTTTATTAATTTTAATTAATCTAAATGATAGAATTTCTTGTATAGATTTCTAGCAGTTTTTGGGCAATCCACACCAACATCATCTGAATTTTTTACAGGTGCAAATTCTTCCTCTCTTTTTACTCTTAAAATTGCCATATCATCAACTTCTCCAAAGGCATCAAATAAAAACGCTTCAAATTTATATGCATTTGGTGAATCAGGGACAACTAATTTACCATCTTTATCTAAATATTTTGCTTTTTTATATGCAATATGATATGGTAAAGGATTTGCTCCCATTCTTTCAATTGCTTCTACACTAAACAAGTTACAAAGAATATGTGACTCTCCATATAAAAGTTCTCCATCCTTATCTGTCATTTCTGCCATTTCATCTGTAATTTCTGAATATTCTATAACATTTGGCTTTCCATTCTTTCTGCAAAATACTCCTACTTTCTCATGAGGATTTGCTTTAACTACAGATTTACAAGCTACTGTAACTTTTTTGTCTATTGCTATTCCCATTAATACTGGATCTACCATTTTAACTAGGCAATTATCAACTCCACCAATAAATACCCATTCGACTCCCATTTGTCTCATTTTTTCTGTCATTCCACTTTTAACTAAAGACTCATATATACCACCATGTCCATCAGCCGCTAACTTTATAAGCCCATCTTCTCCAATTAATATTTTTCCTTCTGTATCAATCATAGGTAATTCACCTTGTATAAAGAAAAATATATTTTTATCTTTTTGATATCCAAAGTATTTATGTTTTTCGAAGAATTCTACTGTTGCCTTGTTATTTTCTCTACTTGTCATTATGAACCATGGAATTATAACTCCATATTTTTTTCCTTCTTCTTTTAAATTATCACATAGCAATTCAAATAAAGATTTATGAGAATCTAATCCTATATCATAAGTACCTTTTGGACCATCATATCCAAGTCTTGTTCCTTGTCCTCCTGCCATAGTTACGGCTGCTAGCTTTCCTTCTTTTATAGCTTTTTTTCCTATTGATTCATAATATTTATATTCTTCTCCTAATTTATATTTATCTAAATATGGCATTGGTGTTATTTCTTCTACTGGATGATTATTTTCTGTTCCTTTAGTTGTTTGATATAGATGTTCAACAAGTTGAAAATCAATCTCAGAAATTTGCTTCAACAATTCTTTTTTCTTTACATCATCTAACTTATCATAATTATCCAATAATTGCTCTTGTCCATATTTTTTCAAAAGTGCTTTTATTTCATTCAAACTTTTGTCCATATTTAATTCCCTCTCATTCGATTTATATTATTGTGTTTTTTAAAGGACAAATCTAGCTTCGATAGACCTTTTCTCTCCTTTTTAATATTTGTTACATTAATTTTAAGGTCTAGCAAGAAGCGTATAAGATTTGTCGACGCGAAAAATTGCTTTGCAATTTTTCTGTGCATCTATATTTTTTACATTATAGGAAATGCAATTTCCTATAATGCAAAAACAAAACAGACAACATAAAATAAAGTTATCTGTTTCATACTTATATAACATTTATAAAAATTTTTCAAGTACTTTTAACAAATTTAATGATTGACTCTATTTGTCACTTGATAAAACATCATTAAAATTCTAATAAAATCTTACCAACTGTATTTAAAACTTTATCGTAATTTTTAGCTATTTTTTCAGTATTATCTCCTATTTCATTTACATCATAACAATCTATTATTTCTGTTTCACAATTGTTGCTCATTTTAGAAAATCTATCTTCTATATTTTTTATATATTGTTCTTTTCCTTTTACTAAAATTAATATTTCTTTATTTTCATTATTTGCCTTTTTTAAATCCTCTATTTTTTCTGAGTCTTTATTTCCCCAATCAATATTTAATATTTTACTTTTCATTTTTTCATCTAAATTCATCCCTTTTAATACTTTATCTATTGTTGTTTCTAAATTATTTTCCGTAAATACTATTACCTTTTTATTTTTTTCAATACTTTCTTTTATATAAGGTAATGTTATCATTTCAAAATGATAATCACTTGCGAAGAATGAACATACCTTTTCATCATTAGTTATTTTCATAAAAACCTCCATTCGAGCCAAAATTGCTCTATCAACATTAGCCAAATTCATTTAATTGTAATCAATTTTTTAAAATTTCCACTTTTAACTTCTTCCAAATTTTACCATTTATTTTGAAATATGTCAATAATATTTCAAATAAAATTTATCGTTCTTTTTCGACAGCAAAAAACATTGTATAAAATTTTCTAAATTGTCAATAATTATATTAAGAATATTTTTCAAAAAAAGTTTATTGGAGGTAACTTATGAAAAAAATTTTAAATTTAATTAAAAATCCCAAGGTAAAAATGGTAATAATTTTAAGTTTCTTAATATTTGCATATACATCAATTTGTGCTTTTTCTTACGCACAAACAGTATCTCAAGAACTATCTGATAGTGTCTTTAGACTTCATGTAATTGCCAATAGCAATAGTACAGAAGACCAAAATCTAAAATATATAGTTCGTGATAATTTAATAAAATATATGAACAATATTTGCGGAAATTGTTCAGATAAAGAAGAAGCAATTAAATTAGTAAACGAAAATATTCCTAATTTTCAAAAAATTGCTGAGGATACAATTAAAGAAAATGGATTTAACTATCCTGTAAGTATAGAAATTGGAAATTTTGAATTTCCTACAAAGACATATGGCGACATATCTCTTCCAGCAGGATATTACGACGCCTTAAAAGTACAAATAGGAGAAGCTAAAGGTCAAAACTGGTGGTGTGTAATGTTTCCTCCTCTATGCTTTATAGATGTAACATCTGGTGTAGTTCCTGACGAATCTAAAGAAAATTTACAAGAAAATATGTCTAATGAAGATTATGCACTAATATCAGATAATGATACGCCTGAAATAAAATTTAAATTTAAACTACTAGAATTTTTCACAAATTCAGGACTAATTACTGCTAAAAATTAAGAGGGAAACGGGGGACGGACTCAATTCTCCCATCTTGCTTATATATTATATTCTAGGAATATATATTAAAATTCCGTTCTTTGCTGGTCGGACTTATCATATGAAATACTTGGTCGCAAATTTATAACATTAGCAGTTGTGCAGGACTGGTCTATACTAATTGGCATCCTCCCAAACTGCGCATCACTGCATTTTAATATATATTCCCATAAAAAATTAAATTTAACAAAAGAGGGAAAATTGAGTCCGCCCCCACTTCCCCTCTTGCATTTATACAATGTTTATGGTATATTCTAACGAGATAGAGTTTTATTCTGAAGGGAGATATACAAATTGGAAAAACTAATAATAACTGGACCAACACCTTTAAAAGGTGAAGTAAATATAAATGGAGCAAAAAATGCAGCAGTTGCAATTTTACCTGCTACACTTTTAATTAATGGAGTTTGTACGATAAACAATTTACCAAATATAAGTGATGTAAAAATATCATGTGAAATTTTAGAAAAATTAGGTGCAAAAATAACTTGGGTTACACCAAACGAAATAAATATAGATACAAGAAATATTACTACTACAAAAGCTCCTTTAGATCTTACAAGCAAATTTAGAGCTTCTTATTACATAATAGGTGCAATGCTGGGAAGAAAAGGAGAAATTGAAGTTGGTATGCCTGGTGGTTGTAAACTAGGTGCAAGACCAATTGACCAACATATTAAGGGATTTGAACTATTAGGTGCAAATGTTACTGTTGAAAAAGGAACTATCAATGGTAAAGCTAAAAAATTGGTTGGAACAAATATATATATGGATATTGTTTCTGTTGGAGCTACTATTAATATAATGCTAGCTGCAGTACTTGCAGAAGGGACTACTATAATAGATAATGCTGCCAAAGAACCACACATCGTAGATGTTGCAAACTTTTTAAATACTATGGGGGCAGATATTAGAGGTGCAGGAACAGATGTAATAAAAATAAATGGTGTAAAAGAGCTTCATGGAAATAGCACATATTCTGTTGTACCTGATCAAATTGAAGCAGGAACTTTTATGCTTGCAGCAGTAGCTACAAAAGGTGATTTATTAATTAAAAATTGTATTACTAAGCATTTAGATTCTATTACAGCTAAGATATTAGAAATAGGTGGAAATATTGAGGATTATGGTGATAGTATCAGAGTTTGGTGCAATAAAAGACCAAATAAGGCTAATATTAAAACATTACCTCATCCAGGATTCCCAACTGATTTACAACCTCAAATGGGTGTTGTTTTATCTCTTGCTGATGGAACAAGTATAATTAATGAAAGTATTTGGGAATCAAGATTCCAATATACTGAAGAATTAAATAAAATGGGAGCCAAAATTACTGCACAAGGAAAAACAGCTATTTTTGAAGGTGTACCAAAATTATATGGAGCTCCTGTATATTCTACAGATTTAAGAGCTGGTGCAGCATTAATTATTGCAGGAACTGCTGCTCATGGTACAACTGAAGTATATAACTTAGAACATATTGACAGAGGTTATGAACATATAGAAGAAAAGTTCAGAAAGATTGGCGCAAAAATAGAAAGAGTTACTGAATAACAAAAATTACAATTTAAATCTTTTTTAGAAGAAATTATATAATAATAAACATAAGAAGGAAGAAATAAACATGCTAAATTTTTGTAGTTTATATAGTGGAAGTAGCGGGAATAGCTTACTAGTTTCAACAGAGAATACTAATATCCTTATAGATGCTGGAGTCAGCAGTAAAAAAATTGAAACAGCGTTAAATAATTTAGATGTAGACCCATACAAATTAAATGGTATTTTAATAACACATGAACATTCTGACCACATACAAGGACTTGGTACATTTGCAAAAAAATTTGATTTGCCTGTATACGTTAATCAAAAAACACTAGATGCTATGCCAAAACAAAAAGAAAAAATTGCTGAAAAAAACATCAATATTATTAAAATAGAAGAAAAGTTTGAAATTAATGATTTAAAAATAAAACCTTTTTCTATACCTCATGATGCAGCAAATCCTTGCGGATTCTGCATTTTTAAAGATAACAAAAAAATGAGTATAGCAACAGATATTGGACATATGACAAATGGAATTTTAAAAAATTTGGAAGATAGTTTATTTGTATTACTTGAGTCAAATTACGACCCAGAAGTATTAATGTATTCCAAATATCCTTATCCATTGAAAAATAGAATTAGAGGTCCTATTGGTCATCTATCTAATCAAGACGCAGGAAAAACAATTTCTTGCCTTTTACATAGTGGCTTAAAACAAGCTATGCTTGGTCATTTAAGCAAAGAAAGTAATTTTCCTGAACTTGCCTACAAAACAGTTGTAGAAGACTTAATTTCAAATAATTATGATGAAAATTCTTTAAATTTGTATGTAGCTAAAAGAGATGAACAAAGCAAAATAATTAATATTTAACAACAAATATTTCAGTTATATTCCAGCACTTAAAAAACATAAACGCTCCCGAATATAATAATTTATTAGTAACATATTTCATTACTTTCAGATTTTACTTTAATCATGGAGGGATAAAAATTTTAACAATAAATATACTATGTATTGGAAAAATAAAAGAAAAATTTTTTAAAGATGCAATCGAAGAATATTCAAAAAGGCTTTCAAAATATTGTAAATTACATATTATAGAATTACCAGATTTAAAGATACAAAATACTCCAAATGATTCTATGGTAAATGAAATTAAAAACAAAGAAAGCTCAAATTTAATAGCACACATTCCAAAAGATTCATACACAATATGTTTGGATTTAAATGGAAAAGAATATTCTTCTGAAAAATTAGCATCACATATAGATGATTTAACTTTAAAAACAAGTAGTATTACTTTTATAATAGGCGGTTCTTTGGGGTTAAATTCTGAAATATTAAATATTTCTAATGAAAATATATGTTTTTCAAAATTAACTTTTACACATCAAATGATAAGACTATTTTTACTAGAACAACTATTCAGGTCTTTTAAAATAATAAATGGTGAATCTTATCATAAATAATATATATCAATTGTAGAGAAAATAAATAAATAAATAATTGATCTTAAACAGAGACTTTTGATTAAAAATTATATTAACCAAGAATTAAGATAAATATTTAATTGTTGGGGGGGACTATTTTCTCTACAAAATTAAAAACATTTTATCAGAACAAAAGCAACATGATTTAAATATTTTAATCTTTTAGATTATTTATATGTTGCGTATTTGTTCGTGCGCCAAATTTTATTGTATAAAATTTGTGTGCAATATTTTTTATCTATTAGAAAGTTATCATAACTTTCCTAATAGATAAAAATTATATAAATTATTTAGAAACTAAATTTTTCAATCATTTAAAATTTCTTTAATAAATCTTTTTGTCATTATTTTTACTAGGATTTTTTTTACGATTAAAAAAATTAGAACAAAAATAAAAATATTTGTTAGAATGTTAAACATTTCTGATTTGTATTACATAATTTTATACTAACATTATATTATGTAAAATCTTTTTTGTCAAGAAAAATTCATCGACATAATTCGACAAACGACTACAGACACAACAATTCCAACAAAATCGGCCAATAAAGAAGCAACTAAAACAAATCTCGTTTTTTTAACTCCAACTGCGCTTGTATATACTGCAATAGTATATAAAGTTGTTTCTGTTGAACCCATAATAACAGATGCCATAAGACCAAAAGTACTATCTACTCCAAAATTTTTCATTATATCTACTGCAACCGCAATTGAACTGCTCCCTGAAATAGGTCTAATAAGAGCAAGTGGCATTATTTCACTTGGGAATTTAACAATGTCTAAAATCGGCGTCATTATTTGAACTATAAAATCTAAAATACCAGAAGATCTTAATGCTCCTATGGCAACAAATAACCCTATCAATGTAGGAAAAATTCCTACAACTACACCTATTCCCTCTTTTGCACCATCTAAGAAAATATCAAATACTTTATTTCTTTCTATTAACCCATATATTACTATTAATAATATTATTAGAGGCATTGCAATGTCAGAAAAAAAACTAATAAATTCCATATCTTATCCCTTTCTAAATTCTCAAAATCAAGAACAAATCGGAAAGCCTTAAACTTGTACAAACTTTGATATTTCTCTTTGGCTTTCCGTAAATTTGTTCGTGCGCCAAATTTATGAAATAAATTTGTGTGCAACCGTTGGAGCGAAGCGACTTTTCTACTAATCAGAAAGTATAATTTTCTGATTAGTAGAAAAAAATTAAATCAATTATTTTTCAACATTTTCATTTTCCTAACTTTATAAATAATTTAGTAAAAAAAATTCCTATAACAGCTGCACATATAGTGGCTATCCAAACAGGAAATATGATTCCAGTAGGATTACTTGAACCTAGTGAATTTCTTATAGCAATAACTGTTGTAGGAATTATTTGTATAGATGCTGTATTTAAAACAATTAAAGTTGCCATAGAATTTGATAATACTTTTTTATCTTTATTTTGTTTTTGCAAACTTTTCATTGCTTTAATCCCTAGAGGAGTTGCTGCATTTCCAAGCCCTAAAATATTTGCTATAATATTCATAGAAATCTCCTTATGTACATCTGAATCTTGTTTTATGTCTGGAAATAAAAATCTCATGATTGGATTTAAAAACTTTGTTAGTTTATTTATTATTGTTGTTTTATTTGCTATTTGCATTATTCCATTCCACAAACATATTGTACCAAGCAAACTAATACATAATTTGACCGCTTCTTCTGTACTTGTAAAAATTGATGCATTTAACTCTGATAATTTTCCTGTAAAGATTGCAAATATAAATGATATTATTATAAAAATTGGCCAAACTATATTTAACAAAACAATCACCTAAATAATTTTATTCTTCTATTTTTTAATTATTACTGTTAAATTTTTAAATGTATAACAAAAAGTTTGACAATAAATTACAATTATTTTAAATTTTTACCATTTTTTAATTGACCTATAAGTTTTTTTATGATATATTAAAACAAATTAGGGATTGTAATTTTTATATCGTTAAGGAGGTAAAATGAAATCTACAGGTATTATAAGAAAAGTTGATGAATTAGGAAGAGTAGTAATTCCTATAGAAATAAGAAACAAATTTGAAATAGCTGAAAAAGATCCTATAGAAATATATGTAGAAGGCTCTTCAATTGTTTTAAAAAAATTCGAACAAAACTGTATTTTTTGTGGTAGCACAAAAGATTTAGTTGAATACAAGGATAAATTAATATGTTCTAAATGTGCTGATAATTTAATGAAATTAAAAGAAGAAAAGAAAAATTAGAATATATACTTAATTTTTAACATTTAAGGCAATTGATATTAATTGACCTTTATATTAAGTTGTGTAAAAAAACATTAATAAGATATGGATTGTAATCTTATTAATGTTTTTATAGTTTCTAACAAAAAATAATATATAACTTAATAATTTAAAAAATATCTGTAAATCTCATTTTTAGCTACTTTTCGATCTTTAGCAATCAATTTTATGATTTCCTTTTTCTCTAACCCCTCTTTAGCATAAAATTCATAATGTTCTTCAAGACTCATATTCGCAAATTTATCTTGACTCGAAGATTCCTTTTTCTTCCCCTCGATAATTAAGACAAATTCACCTTTAATATTTGAAACTTTATCTTCTATATTTTCCAAATTTCCTCTTATAAACTCTTCATGAATTTTTGTTAATTCTCTAGCAATAGTAATTTTTCTATCTTTCAAAACTTGTTTTAAATCTTCTAATGTAGAATCTAACTTATGTGGAGCTTCATATATAACTATAGTATTTTCATTTTCGCTTATTTCGGCTAATTTTGCTTTCCTTAACTTCTTATTCATCGGCAAAAAACCATAAAAAGTAAATTCCTTTGTATCTAAACCTGATGCTACTAACGCCGTTACCATTGCACAAGCACCAGGTATCGGTATAATATTTATATTTTCTTCGATACATTTTTTTACGATTTCCTCACCAGGGTCAGAAATTCCAGGAGTTCCGGCATCAGATACAAGGGCAATATTTTTGCCTTCTTTTAACTTTTCTATTAATACATCAGATTTTACATCTTCATTATGTCTGTAATAACTTATTAATGGTTTTGATATTTCTAAATGATTTAATAATTTCAAAGTATGTCTAGTATCTTCAGCAGCAATAATATCTACATTTTTCAAAGTTTTTATAGCTCTTAAAGTAATGTCCTCCATATTACCTATTGGAGTTGCAACTAAATATAATTCTCCAAATTTTTCCATTCTTATAACATCCTTTACTTTTTTATTGTATAGGAAAAATCGACTTTTATCTTGACCACATGTGGATTTTTCCGTATACAACAAGGTTAAGTTTCCTTGGGCTGTGCATATTTGCGAAGCATGGGCTGTGCATATTTGCGAAGCAAAATGCACATGTGGCGAAGCCGCTTTTCTTATTTACAAATATTTATTATTTTTCCGAATAAATCTCTTTTATTTGAGTCGTATATTCTCCATCTTCATTATAAATATAAATATTAGAGTCTATTTTCAAAAAAGGCTTTGCGTTCTTTACTCCTTCTATCAAAACTAAAGTAGGCTTACTCTTTTCATTTGTAAAAACAAATCTTAATCTTTTGGGTTCGATTTTATATTCTCTCATATGGCAAATAATGTCTACTAATCTTTCTACTTTATGAACCATATAAAAACTACCTTTATCTTTAAGACAATATGATGCTACTTTAATAAAATCTTCCAATGTTGCTAGAATTTCATGTCGTGAAATTAATTTTTGTCTATTTTCATTTTTTACCCCATCATTATTTTTCTTGTATGGTGGATTAGTAATAATAATATCAAATTCATTTTTACCAAAATATTTATCTATATTGTTTATATTATCATTTATAACAGTAAATCGATCTTTAAGATTGTTTAGCTCTATATTTCTTTTTGCTATCTCAGCTACATCTTCTTGAACTTCTATTCCTATAACTTTTTTAAGACTTGTTTTTCCACACAATAAAATAGGAAGGATTCCTGTGCCTGTCCCTAAGTCTAAAACAAAAGAATTGTTCTTTATATTGTTTATAAAATCAGATAACAAAACACTATCTATCCCAAAACAAAACCATTTTGGATTTTGAATAATTTTTAAACCTTTTAATTGTAAATCATCTATTCTTTCATCTTCATTTAATTTAACTTCCATAATTAGAATCATTCCTTTATTAAAGGCAAATTAGATTGAAAAAGAATTAAATTTTGGCAAGGAAAACAAGTTTGAAATTTATGAGGCGTACGTGTGTACGTTGATTAAATTTCAAATGAAGTTTGACGTAGCCAAAATTAAATTTCAAATGAAGTTTGACGTAGCCAAAATTGTAATTATTTTTCAATCTTCCTCATTCAACTTTTAAAACTTACATCATATTATATTACAAAAAGGGAATTTTTGCAAATCGGGATCATCTTTAAAGTTTCTAAATGAAAGGAATGATTTTTGTGGATAACTCAACTAAAAAAAATAAAAAGAAATTAAATTTCTCTTGTTGCAAAGATAATACTATTAAATCTCTTCAAGAAGTAGAATATTTTCTAAGCAATTTTAACAAGATTTTTAAAAGTATTAAGCTCTATAAAATATTTAAACATTAAAATTTAATTTCTTTTTAACTATAGTTCATAACCTTAACTGTTCTGGCTATTTCTCACATAACTATCTTTAAATTCTTCATTTTCGTTTCCATCAATCAAAAACTTTACATTATTTATCTCTGTTAATTCTGTCATTGTATTTACTATACTATTTACTAAATTTGCTTTTACTGATGGAGCATTATTATCATAATTCAAAAATTCACTTGAAAAATTGATTGTTAATGTATTTCCTTCTAAGTTTACACCTAAAAGCTTTGTACCTTCTGGGATTACTTTAGATAATCTTTCGTTTTTGGGTCCTTCTATTAACAAATTAATTAGTTTTTCATATGGTTGCTTCATTATATCTTTAATATCAATCATTCTTGCCTCTGGGGTCAATTCATTTGTTTGACTATCCAAAAAATATAAACTTACTATCGTTTGCCTCATTTGTTCATCTGTAATTTCTTCTTCTGGTGTATATTCCTGAATATCATTATTTTGATACTTTTCTTTAACATATTTTATAATAAAATATCCTCCTACTGCTATAATAATTAATAAAATAATGAAAATCGTTATAATTTTTTTATTCTTCATTCTTCTAACCTTCCTTTCTTTACTAGTGTATTAGTTGTTTGTCCTTTTTAGAACCTTTGGACAAAAATTACCAAATTGCCAAAGGGGACGGGGCAAAATGGCAATTTTTGAAACATTTATTATATTTACTAAATTATATTATTTTATAAAAATCTGTTCACTTCATTCGAAAAGAATTTATAATATTTCTGGATGAGCCTCTTTCATTCAGGCTCAAAATCAAAGA
>CAJFJY010000033.1 GCA_904384205.1 uncultured Clostridia bacterium
CATTGTTGCATTATTTAATATTCCATTGTCTCCGTGAAATTGTTCCTATTGTTATACTTGCTAATATTATTATTACTATTATTGTTATACATAATGCTAGCAATGTAATTCCTGAATTTTTATTATTTAAATTTTCTCTTAATTTTTTGCTAAAACTCTTTTCTTTTATATAATGCCTTTTTGTTATTTTTTGGTAATTTTCTTTGTTTTTGCTTTTCTTTTGCATATTTGCTCCTCCTTCTTCTAATCATTAAGTAACCTACTTAATGATTCTGAAGGAAACAGGAATAGCCTAGTTTTACAACTAAAATAAGCTATTCCTGTTTTTCATTTATTGATTTTTTTGACTTTTTTATTTTAAATTTTGTATTTTGTAACTATTGACTTTACTGCTTTTTATTGGTATTATACTTTTAGAGTTTAGTCATTAAGTAGGTTACTTAACGATTGCAAAGGCAATCTTTTTGTTAGTTATAATTTTTTATTTCTTATATTAATACTGTTATTTTTTTACTTCTATATTTTTTTCAACTTAAAATATTATTTCAATATTTTTTAAATCTTTTAGGCTATATGTATTACCAAATTCAAATTCTATAACTATATTTCCATCTGAATCTTTTAATTGTGTTGCTACTGGTTCATATTTATAATAATAATTAGCATCTTTATCTTCTTTTACATCAATATTATCATCATATCTATTCACTCTTATAGTATAATCTTCCTTATTTAGAGTTATACCATCTTTTAATGTTATGCTCATTCCTGTTGAATATATCTTATATGATTTAATTTTTCTTAATTCACCAATATTTTCTACATATGGTATATAGTTATTTCTTTCATCATCAAACACAAATAATATTCTTAAACTATCTAGTGTAGTTTCTCTACCTTCCTCTACATTTACATCATTTTCAAATATATAATTTGTATCTTCTAGAGTCTCATAATTTGCTTTTATATTATTTATTTTATAATTAGGACGTGCTCCTGTTAATGTTATTTCTTCGTTTCTTTCTTGATTTTGACTTATTTCATTTTTATATCTTTCAATATATATTGTTGTTTCATTATCTTTATGTTCATAATCAAATTTATAATAATTAGCTTCTAGTTTTGGCTCTAATTCTTCTTTCATCTGATTATCTGTATTATTTAATTTTATTGTTTCTTCTTCATCTTCGTATTGAACTATTATTTTATCTGTTCTATGATCTACTATATTTAATATGTTTTCTACATCAAATTTATCTATATACCCTTTTTCGTCCATCTTTTGTTTATAATTTTGCAAATAGATTAAATTGTATTCAGAAGTATTTTCATTTTCTTTTATTCCAATAAATAGATCTACGATTTGTACTATTTCTGATGCTCCCGTATATAGATAATTATAGTTCAATATATATATTCCTAATGTTACTATAATAGCTGCTATTGTTAATATTATTTTTCTCTTGGTCTCTGCTTTTCCAACTATTATCATTCCTATTATAATTAACGGTATAACTATTACTCCTATAATATATATCAGGGGTAACATTATATTTGCAAAAAATGTTGATGCTATTTTTTTTAGAATTGTTAAAATTGCTACTAACAATATCATTAATAGTATCATTAATACTGGTTTTAATTTTTTCTTGTTTTTAAACAATTCTAGAATGTGTAATATGTATTTGTAAATAACGTATATTAATGAAATTACTAATATTATTTCTGACAACATTGTTAATACATTATTTAAGCTTGGAACATATATTACTGTTGCTAGGCTTAAATATATATATGGTTTAAAAAATATTACACATATTGCTATTACTATTGCTACAGATATTATGGCACTTATTATTTTAATTGATTTTTTCATACTCTCCTCCATTCAATTGGGAATGTATAAATCCACATAGTTTTTTTGTGCAAAAGGGGTAGACATATGTTTTTTTGCCCCGTCCCAAAAAACAGCTTAGTCCCCAAATGCTGATGCTCCTACTATTTTTCCTAATCTTTTATCTACATTTATCCTTACTCCATTTCCTATTTCGTCTTCTCTTATAAATGAGTATACTTGTACTTTGTATGGTTCTGTTTCGTCTCTTTCTTCTATTTTTCTTGTGAAGAAGTTATTTGGATATACTTCTGTTTCTTCACACTTTTCGGTTGTTTTATCATAGTTTCCTACTACTCGTTCTGCTTCTTCAAATCCTTTTTCTGCTATTTTTTCCGCTTCTTCTTGTGTTATTGTATTTGTTGATGCTTGATATTCTTGATAAAATTCATCAAAGTCTGTTACAAATATATTTGTGTCCAAATTTTCTACTGCTTCATCATATTTTGTATTTAGCTCATCTAATGCTACTTGTGAGTCTACTTCTGTTAAGTCTGTGTTGTATATGCAGTCTGTATTTACAATTTTGCTTACTATTAATAGGTGTGCTGTGTATTGGTAATTTACATCATCCATCTGCTCATATGTGTATTTTATGTTTCCTATACTTACTTTTACTGTGATTTTTGGAACTAATGATATAGTTAATATTAAGTCATTATCTCTAAATGTTTCTTCCGTTATTTCTTCATCAAATGCTAAATTGCACATTTCTTTGTATTTTTCATAATCTTCCATATTTTGTATTTTTACTTGATGTATCTTATAGTTTATTTCTTTAAATTGTTGTAAATATTTATATTCCATTGTTTCTATTTTGTTTCTTGATATCATTTCTTTATATTTTAATTCATATGTTGGCTGTCCTTCTGATACTTTTTCTGCTATTTTTATGATGCTATTGAAGTTTTTTAAATTTGTTGTTACTATCATTCCTCCTGTTGTTCCTAGTTTTATCATGTTTTTTCCTTCGTTTTCTTCTAGTGGAATGATATAGTTTTTACTTGCTGTTTCATAGTCAAATTCGATGAATGATTTTTCATGTATTTTGTCTATGTCTTCATCTGTTAATGTGTTTCCACTTTCATTGTAATTTGTTACTGATTTTGCTATTGTATATTTTAGTTCGTTATATTGCTCTGTTCCTTTTTCAAATTGATAGTATTTTCCTTCTTCATCTTTATACACAATTCTATCTGGATCTATTATGTTTTCTGCAAATGTGTTGTCATATTCTTGGTTTTGCTCTATGTATGGCACTATAAATAATGCAGATATCAAGCATACTGCAATTAAACACAATATTAATATTACTATTATTTTTGTTCTTTTTTTCATATTCTTGTGTTCCTTTCTAAATTTTTTATATTATATCAAAAAACAAATGATAAATCCAGTTGTGCATCTATATTTTTTGCATTATAGGAAATGCAATTTTCTATAATGCAAAAATAGGGATTTTGAGATACGTCCCCAAATCCCTATTTTCTTATTTACTTATCCATTTTACTAAATCTAAATTTGCAGGTTCTAATAGCATTTCATGTTTTGGCATTACTCTAAATGTATAGCCATAATTTCCGCCTGTTTTCAGTTCTATTTTTGCTGAAAATGTATATTTCTTATTTTCTTCATCTTCTTCTATCATTTTCATTGGAATTATTTCTACATTTTCTACTATTCCATTTTCTAATATTTTTCCATAGTAACATTCTACAGATATGTTTTCTATATTTATATTAGGAACTTCTACTGAACATTTTACTTCTATATTATTTCCTGCATCTATTGTGATATTGTCTAAATTATTTTCTTGTTCTATTTTTATATCTTTCCAGTTTTCAAATAATTCATGTTTCCAATTGTTGTATTCTGCTACATTATCAACATTCATATAATATTTATTGTATAAATTACATAGTGGCATATAGTAATTATTTGTATAATCTATTAACATTCTTGATGTACTATATTTTCCTCCTGTTGATATTATTGAATTTTTCATTTTTTCTATCCAATTTTTTGATATGCCATTTTTATCTCTATCATAATATAGTGGTACTATTTTTTCTTCTAGTGTTCTATACATACTTTGGCTATCTGCTACATCTTGTGCTTCATATGATTCATATTCGGCATTTGTTCCTATTGTCCATCCATTTTCTTGGTTATATCCTTCTGCCCACCATCCATCTAATACACTGAAGTTTATTACTCCATTTACTGATGCTTTTTGTCCTGATGTTCCTGATGCTTCCATTGGTCTTCTTGGATTATTTAACCAAACATCTACACCACTTATTAGATATCTTGACATTGCTATGTTATAGTTTTCTAGTAGGAATATCTTTCCTTTGAATTGTGGCATCATTGATACTTCATGAATATATTTTATCAAATCTTGCCCTTCTTTATCTGCTGGATGTGCTTTTCCTGCAAATATTAATTGAATTGGTCTATTTTCATTATTTAATATTTGCGTTATTCTTTCTAAGTCTTTAAATATTAATGTTGCTCTTTTATATGTTGCAAATCTTCTTGCAAATCCTATTGTTAATGTATTTACATCTAGTTTTGATATAATTGAGTTGATTTCTTCATAGCTATATCCTGATCTTCTTAATCTTTCAGTTGTATTTTCTTTTACTAATCTTATTAATTTTGTTTTTCTATTTTGATGTATTTCCCATAGCTTTTCATCTGGAATATTCTTTACTTTTTCCCATGTTGATTGATTTTGGATATTATCTTGCCAATATGGAATTAAATATTTATTATATAATTTCTTTAAGTTAGGGGCTAACCATGAACATGTATGTATTCCATTTGTCACATATCCAATTGGTGATTCATTTGCTGCAATTTCTGGCCACACTTCGCTAAATAGTTCTCTTGATACTGCACCATGAAGTTTACTTACTCCATTTTTCTTTCCTGCGATTTTTAGTGCTAGTATCCCCATGTTAAAACCTGCTTCTAATTCTTTGCATGGTTTCATTCCTAGTTTTAAGAATTCTTCTCTTGTTAAGCCTATTCTTGGCCAAAATTCTTTAAAATATTTTTCTACTAATGATAGTGGGAATATATCATTTCCAGCTGGCACTGGCGTATGTGTTGTAAATACTGTCTTTGAGCTTACTATATCTTTTGCTACTTCAAATGATACTTCTTTTTCTTTCATTATATTTTTTATTAATTCTACTGTTAAAAATGCAGAATGTCCTTCGTTCATATGGTAAACAGTTGGGTCTAAACCTAATTTTCTTGTTAATAAGTTTACTCCACCCATTCCTAAGACAATTTCTTGTCTTATTCTCATTTCTTGGTCTCCACCATATAATCTTAAAGTTACATCTCTATCTTCTGGATTATTTTTTTCTATGTCTGAGTCTAATAGATATAGTTTTACTCTACCAACATTAATTTGCCATACTTTTAGATATATTCTTCTCTTTGGAAATTTAATATAAATCATCATATCTTCGCCATTTTCATCTTTTACTGGATGTATTGGTAAATCATATAAATCTATATCATGATATTCTGTTTCTTGATGACCTGCACCATCAATTTTTTGATGAAAATATCCGTTTTTATATAATAATCCTACTGCAACTAAAGGAATACCTAAATCACTTGCAGATTTTAGATGATCTCCTGATAAAATTCCAAGTCCACCTGAATAAATTGGAATTGTTTCATCTAATCCATATTCTGCTGAAAAATATGCTATTAAATCATTTTTATTATTTGGATATTTATTAGAAAACCATGTGTTCTTACTTTTCATGTAATCTTCGAAATTTTCTACAACTTTATCATAATCTTTTAAAAACATTACATCTTTTGAAACTGCTTCTAATCTTTCTTGTGACACATGTTTTAAAAATTTCACTGGATTTTTAAAGCTATTTTCCCATAGATCATTATCTATTCTTTTGAACAATTTTAAAAACTCTGAGTTCCATGACCACCATAAATTATTTGCTATTTCACCTAATTTATTTATCCTTTTTGGCAACTGTGGATTTACAGTTATCCTGTTAAATACGTACATCTATATTCCTCCTTCGTATCTTTATGCTTTTATCTTTTTGTTTATGCATTAATTATCTACTAAATAATTATTTTTGTCAATAGAAAATCGGGATTTAGGGACGTATCTTAAAATCCCTATTACAATTCACAGTCTATGAAACAAAGAAATTTGAAAAGGTTTAATTCATATTTTTTGAAGTGAGCTTGTGTGGGGACCGGCTAGCTAGAAAATGTTAAAATTAATTAAATCAAAATTTAATTAATTTTATACAGTTTCTGCGATGTTGGGACGAACGAGATAAAATATGAATTAAACCTTTGAAAGTATTTCTTATTTTGAACTGTGAATTGTAACAGGGATTTAAGATATATCCCCTTATTCTCTTTCTTCTTTTGTTGTATTGATTTTGAATAATTTAAATAGTTCTACTATTATTAATGGTGCAATTACTAATCCAACTAGTTCTAATACATTTTGTGTTGGTAATACTGGTATACTAAATACATTTCTTAATGCTGGGACTAGTAGTATTACAAGCATTAATGCTGCTGATCCTAATATTGCCCATATTAATTTGCTGTTATTAAATACTTTTGTTTTAAATAATGATTCTTTGTTATTTCTTACATTAAATACATGTACTAATTCTGAAAATGCTAGTGTTACAAATGCCATTGTTTGACCTACTTCTATTTTTGATTCTTCTAATGTTAATCCATCTATTGGTTCTGTTGTTGTTCCAAGTCCTATTAAAAATGCTGCAAGTGTTAATCCTCCAATCATGACTCCTTGGTAAATTACTCTCCATACCATTCCCTTTGTAAATACTCCCTTGCTTGGTTTTAATGGTTTTCTATTCATTATTCCTTTATTTGCTGGGTCAAATGCTAATGCTAGTGCTGGTAAAGAGTCTGTTACTAAATTTATCCACAAAATGTGTATTGGTAATAATATTTCTAAATGATTTACATCTGCTATTCCAAACCAGTTGCTAATTAGTGGTGTCATTAATGTTGCAACTAATAACACAACTATTTCTCCTACATTACTTGATAACAAGAATTGTATTACTTTTAATATATTATCATATATTCTTCTTCCTTCTTCTACTGCTGATACTATTGTTGCAAAGTTATCGTCTGTTAAGATTACATCTGCTGCTTCTTTTGCTACATCTGTTCCGACTATTCCCATTGCACATCCAATGTCTGATGTTTTTAATGCTGGGCTATCATTTACTCCATCACCTGTCATTGCAACTATTTCACCATTTTTTTGCCATGCTTTTACTATTCTTACTTTGTGTTCTGGTGAAACTCTTGCATATACTGAGTAATGTCTTACATTTTTTTCTAATTCTTCATCTGACATTTTTTCTAGTTCTAGTCCTGTTATTGCTTCGTCTTCATTTTCTAGTATTCCTAATTTTTTAGCAATTGCTGTTGCTGTGATTTTATGGTCTCCTGTAATCATTACTGTTTTTATTCCTGCTGTTTTACATTTTTCTACTGCCTTTTTAGCTTCTTCTCTTGGTGGGTCTATCATTCCTACCATTCCAATAAATGTTAGGTTGTTTTCTATGTCTTTCATTTCTTCTTTTGATGGGATATGGTCAATTTCTTTATATGCACATCCTAATACTCTTAATGCTTCTTTTGCCATTGTTTCATTTTGGCTTCTTATTGTTTTTGTGTATTCTGCTAAATCTGTTTTCTTTTCTCCATTTATTTCATAATCTCTACATCTATTTAATAATTCGTCAATTCCACCTTTTGTATATACAACATATTTATTATCAACTTGATTTACTGTTGTCATTAATTTTCTGTCTGAGTCAAATGGAACTTCTTCTACTCTTTTTAGTTTTTCAATGACGTCCTGTTTGAAATCTAATTTAAATGCCATGTCTATTAATGCTGTTTCTGTTGGGTCTCCTGCTAAATCCCCATTTTCTGCAATTTTTGTATCATTACAAAGCATATTTGCATATATTAGTTCTGTTAATTCTTTGTCTTTATTTTCAATTTTTTGTACTTCTGACATATCTTTTAGCTGATTGTTCCAGAAGATCTTTTCTACTGTCATTTTGTTTTGTGTTAATGTTCCTGTTTTATCTGAACATATAACTGTTGCACTTCCCAATGTTTCTACTGCTGGCAGTCTTTTTACAATAGCATTTTTCTTTACCATTTTTTGAACACCAATTGCTAATACTATTGTAGATACTGCAGCTAACCCTTCTGGTATTGCTGCAACTGCTAGTGATACTGCTGTCATGAACATACTTATTGGTTCTTTTCCTTGGATTAATCCTATAATAAATATTAATACACAAATTGATAAAGCTACTATTCCTAGTGTTTTTCCTAATTTGTTTAGTTTTTGTTGTAGTGGTGTTTCTTGTTTTTCTGCACTATTTATCATTCCTGCAATTTTACCAACTTCTGTTGTCATTCCTGTTTCTACAACAATTCCTTTTCCTCTACCATATGTTACTAAACTAGATGAAAATAACATATTTACTCTGTCGCCTATTCCTATTTCCTTATCATCTAATTTTTCTACTGATTTTTCTACTGGTACAGATTCTCCTGTTAAAGAACTTTCTTGTGATTTTAAATTTACTGCTTCTATAATTCTTAAATCTGCTGGGATATAATCTCCTGTATCTAATACTACAATATCTCCTGGTACTAATTCTTTTGCTGGTATTACTGACATACTTCCATTTCTTATTACTTTTGATGCGTGGTCACTTAATTTTTGCAATGCTTCTAATGATTTTTCTGCCTTGCTTTCTTGTGCAACTCCAATTACTGCATTTACAATTACTACTATTAAAATTATTATTGTATCTGTTATTCCTTCTCCTTGTGCTATTCCTACTGCTCCAGATACTATTGCTGCAATTATTAAAACTATTATTGAAAAGTCCTTAAATTGATCTAAAAATCTTTGCAATAACGTTTTCTTTTTAGCTGCTTGTAATTCATTTAGTCCATATTTTTCTGTCTTTTCTTTTACTTGTTCGTTATTTAACCCTTTGTTTATATCAGTTTGTAGTTCTTTTTCTACTTCTGATACATCTTTGTTAAACCAATTGTGTTCTTCCATTCTTTTCTTCAACCCTTTCTTTCTTGTATTTTTTGCATTTTATCTATTTTTAATTCTAATATTAAAAACTATTTTATTTTTTGTGTTTTTTCTTTACATAAACAACAAAAGAGACTTTTAAAGAACCTTTTTGATTCTTTTAAAAGTCTCGCTTACTTTTTATTTAAAGCATACTAACCAGGTCTTTGTTCCGAGTTTGTTGATTAGTATTTTATAGCTACTCCCTTTTAAATATTTTATTGGTGACCCCTACGGGAATCGAACCCATGATTCCACCTTGAGAGGGTGGCGTCTTAACCTCTTGACCAAGGGGCCATATTATTAATGTACCTATTATTTATACCATTTTTTTGAACATTAGTCAATATTTAATACACAAATTTTTGGTTAATCGGGGACAGGTACCAATTGACCATTTTGGGTTACTTTGGGACAGGTTTGTACATTAATTAAATATATAAAAGCGAATTACATTTTGTAATCCGCCTTTTCTCATTTTATTCAATGTCAATATATTTTTTGCTGTCTTCAATTTTCTTTTGGTCTTTTTTAGGAAGTTCTATTTTTAATGTTCCGTTTTTAAAGCTTGCTTTTATATCTTCCTCATTAATTTCTTCTCCTACATAGAAGCTTCTTGAACATTCTCCAACATATCTTTCTTTATGAACATATTTGCTATTTTTATCACTTTCGTCTACATTTTTGTTCATACTTGCATGTACTGTTAAGTATCCATCATCTATTTCTATTTTTATGTCTTCTTTCTCATATCCTGGTAAGTCAACTTCTAGCAAGTATTTGTCTCCTTTTTCTTTAATGTCAGTTTTCATTAGTTTGTTTTCACCTCTTGTGAAAAATGGGTCATTAAACATCTCGTCAAATAAATCGAATTCGTTTCTTCTTCTTGGCAACAACATAATAATCATCTTCCTTTCTTAAATTATGTGTTGACACCTCTTCGGTAGCACATGTAAAAATATCTTTTTTCTTTTTACATTTATATTATATATCTATTTTTAGCAATGTCAATAGGAGAGTGCTAAAATTCACAAAGAATTCACATTTCTTTTATATGTTGCCATTCAAACCTGGATTGACCAAAAATGGCTAATCGGTACCTGTCCCCAATTAATCATTAATTATTAAACATACGAATATTCTACTTTTATTACTGCATTTATTTTATTGTTTATATTGTGTAATCTCTCTTGTGCTTCTTTTTGTACTTCTTTAATATCTATTTTGCTATCTCTTGGAACTACTAAATCAAATATCAAATTTATATGTTCTCCTCCATCAGTCATTCTAAAATCATGTATTGAATATTCTTTATTCATTTCTGATACTTGCTTTTCTACTAGTTCTCGCATTTGATTTATTTCTTCATCATCTGTTACTATTGGATCCATATGTATTGTTGTTATACAGTTGAACTTTTTGTATATGTCTTGCTCCATTTCATCTATTATATCATGAGCTTTCATTATGTCGCAGTCTGATGGTACTTCTGCATGGAATGATACTATTTTTCTTCCTGGTCCATAGTCGTGTACCATTATGTCATGGATTCCTGATACTAGCTCATAATTTTTTGTAAATTCTTCTATTTCTTTTACAAATTCTTCATCTGGTTTTTCTCCAAGCAATAAGTCTATTGTTTCTTTTAATGCTTTACATCCTGTAAATAATATGAACATTGATACTAAAATACTGATATATCCATCTATTGAAACATTTGCTAGTTTTGCTACTATTGCTGATATTAAAACTGCTAATGTTGATATTGTATCAGATATACTATCATATGCTGTTCCTCTTATTGCTGCTGAATCTATTGTGTTTGCAATTTTTCTATAAAATACAAATAACCATAATTTTACTAATATTGCTACTACTAATAATATTATTGTTACATTTGTTATGCTTGGCATTTCTGGATTGATTATTTTACCTATTGATGTTTGTAATAGCTGATATCCTACTATTATTATTAATACATCTACTATAAATGCTGCTACATATTCCATTCTACCATGTCCCCATGGATGATCTTTATCTATTTCTTTTTGTGATAGTTTGAATCCTATCATACTTACTACTGAGGAACCTGCATCTGTTATGTTATTTACTGCATCTGAAATTATTGACATTGAGTTTGATATAAGTCCTACTATAAATTTAAATATTGATAGTAATATATTTACTATTATTCCTGTTATACTTGATAACATTGCATATTTATTTCTTACTTTTAAATCTTTTACATCATTACTTTTCACAAATAGTTTAATTAATAATTTTGTCATTTTATTCCCCTCTTCTTTCAATTTTTTGCAACTTGGCTATATAAAATCCTTCCATGTTTCTGCTTGGCATTATTTTTATTGTTTTATTTATTGATTTATCCATGTTTTCAGTTGTTATTGGTAGTTTGTTCTTTTCTTCAATATTCAAATTTATATCAATAACTCTTAAATTTAGATTCTTAATTGCCCAATCTACTATTTTTTCGTCTTCTTCTAGGTTTATTGTACATGTTGAATAAATCATTGTTCCATTTGGTTTTAGTGCTTCGTATGCACTCTTTATTAATTTTTTTTGCAATTTTGCAAGTTCATTAACTGTTCTTAATGACCAGCTTGTATATGTTTTTGGCCCATTGGCTAAAAAAGTTCCTTCTCCACTACACGGTGCATCTAACAGAACTCTATCAAATTCTTCTTTATGATCTTCTCCTAATTTTTCTCCTTTGCCATTATTTATTTTGATAATACTTGCTCCTTGTTTTTCTACATTATATTTTAATCTTTCACATCTTATTTTATCTATTTCATTTGCTAAAATATATCCATTATTGTTCATGAGTGCCGCTATTTCTGTTGTTTTGCCTCCTGGTGCCGCTGTTAAATCTAATATTTTTTCTCCTTCTTTCGGCTCTAACACTAGTGGTGGTATCATACTAGACAAACTCTGAAGATAGATTAACCCTTCCTCATAAATTTTTAATGCATTTATTTGTTTTTCGTTTGAATTTTTTAAGATTAATCCATCTTTATACCACATTACTCTTTCGAATTTTATATTATTTTCTTTTAAAACTTTCATTATTTCTTGCACATTTGTTTTTATTGTGTTTACTCTCATGCTAACATTTCTTTCTCCATTTAGTCCTGCTAAAATTTTATCACATACTAGTGGTGAATAGATTTCGTATAATTCTTTTATAAAGTCTCTTGGTAGCTTTCTTTTTACTTCTAATACTGATAACATTTTTCCTCCAATAAATATTTTGTAGTATTTTATCATATTTTTAAGAAGTTGCCAATGGGAACGGAGATTTTTGACAATTTTTTATAAAATAATTATACAACTAAAAATTTAAAATTGTTAAAAATCTCCGTCCTCAAAACTTAAATATTTCTATTTTTTATGTATTTATCTTTAAATTCTTCTGCTAGAATGTCCATTCTAATTCTATCATAGTATTTTCCATTTAAATATATACATTTTCTTCTTCTTCCATATTCTTTAAATCCACACTTTTTGTAACAAGCTAATGCTCTTTTGTTTACTTCTAATACATCTAGACAAATATTATTTAGATTTAAGTAGTTAAATCCATAATCTAATATTAATCTTATTGCTTCTGTTCCATAACCTTTGTTTCTAGCTTGTGTATCTCCTATAAATATTCCTAATGTTCCTGTTCTATTTAAATGGTCTATTTTCTCTAATGAAATTGTTCCAACTATTTTGTCTGTTTCTAGCTCTATTATTCCAAATGCTGCTTCTTCTTTTATATGTTCTTCTAAAAATTGCTTTTCTCCTTCTAGTGTTATTATTGCTCCACTTCTACCTATATAGTCTGTTGTTTGGAAATTGTTTAACCATTCTGTAAATTTTTCTGCATCTTCTGTTGTCATTGGTGATAAATATATTTTTTCTCCTAACAATTTTTTATAATATTTCATTTTCTTATCCTCCTATTTTTATTTCCATATTTAATCTTTGTATTTCCATTCCTTGTGCTTTGTAAAATTCTATTGCTTCTTTATTAAAGTTCCAACAGTTTAATTCAACTCTATTACATTTTAATTTTTTTGCTATCCTATATATTTCTTTCATTAATAGGCTTCCCGTTCCTTTTCTTCTTGATTTTTCATCCACTACTATTTTACCTATATATAAAATAGTTTCATTTTTTAAGTTTATGTGATCTTCGACTTTTTTTATCTTATAAATAACCAATCCACAAATTTTATCATTTTCACTTACTGCAACAATCATTTTTCTATCTTGACTTTCTATTACTTCAACAATCTCTTCCTCAGCTTCTATTTTCGTCATATTTTTAAATACATCTGGTCTATTTTTACAATGTAATTCCTGTGCTTGAATCAATAATTCTGATAGTTCTTCTATATCTTCAACCTTAGCTTCTCTAACTTTCATTTCTTTTTCCTCCTATAATTTGTATATATAACATACTTCTTCATATTCTTTTTGTCCTATTTCTATATATCTTTCTTTGTACAATTTTCCTTCAATTTTTTCATAAAATCCTCTTGCTTTTAGATTTTCTTTTAAGCACCATATAATTACTTCTTTATATCCTCTTTCTTTTAATATTTTCATAGCTTCTTTAGCTAATATTCTCCCTATTCCTTTTCCTCGTTGATTGTATTTTACATATAGTGCTTGTATTTCTCCTATTTTTTTACCTTCTTCTTCACTTTCTTTAAATCTACAATATCCTTTTATTTCTTTATCTACATATACTATTGATTTTTGCTCTTGATATTTTTTTCTTATTCTTTCTGCATTTTCTTTATAATCCAAAATTCCTAAGTATTCTTCGTCTATTATTCCTTTATATGCTATTTTCCAGTCTTCAGCTATTATTTTTGCTATTTCGTCAATATCTTCTTTTTTATAGTATCTAATCATTTTCTCACCTTCTCACAGTTTAAAGTTTTCTTTTATCATTTTTGCTACATCATTTGCTGGAAGATTGGTATTATCTATTCTCATGTAATTTTTGAATATTTTTTCTCCTTCTCCAACTTCAGAATTAAGTTTATGTTTTGACATTGATTTAATCAAATCATTTTCGCTCCATTCTAAATCTCTTTTAGATGCTTTATGTGCTAATCTGTTTTCAGTTTTATTTCTTTTTAACCTTTCTTCTAGTGAAGCCTCTAATTCTATTACATAGTTATTTTCGAAAAGTTGCATCCATTTATCTGTTTCTGCTTTTTCTTCCTTGAAATCTTTTCCAAAGTCAAAACATCCTGTAAATATTATTCCTTTTTCTTTGCTCTTCGAAAATTCTTTAAATACTTCATATCTTATTTTACTATTCATTTTTCTATATGCTTCTTTATCATAATCAAATATTAATCTTACCATTTCTATTGTCATATGATTATAGAATAATTTGTATCCTGTTATTTTAGATAATTCTTGACCTACCGTCATTTTTCCAACTGCTTGTGGTCCAATTATCTGTATCAAATTTGGCATTTTACCTCACCCCTATAACATTTCTTTTAAGTATTTATCTGTAAACTCTTTAATCTCTTTTTCTTTTCCTTTAATTTTATTAATTAAATTATTTGCTATTTCATAAGCTTCATCATATTCTTCTTTAGTCATTTCTTTTCTCTCGTATGCCTCTTTTAATTCATCCTCATCTAGTAATATAACTTCTCCTTTTGGAGTTAACACAATATCTAAGTACAAGTCATCTTCATAAGGCACTTCATTTTCTTTTCCTATTCCTCTTGCTATGTCAAAATACCATTCCACTATTTCATTTTTTTCATTATATATTGCAGTTAACATTATTTTTGAATTATAATTGTAAAATTCTAACCATTTATAATTGCTATCTTGAATACATACGCCATTTTCCAATAGATATGGTTCTGATATTTTAATAAAATTATTTAAGTATATGTCTCCTGCAAAATCTTTATTTTTAATGTTTTTAATTCTTTGTTCTACTTTTTCAACATTATTATATCTATTGACACTATTTGCAAATCTTTTCTTTAAACTAATCCAATATCTTTGATCTATTTTGCCGTCTTCTGTAGGTAGTTCATTTTCTAGAACTCCACCATTATTTATAATACTTTTTCTTGATGCAATATTATCTTTAAAACATACTATTAATACTCTTTTTATACCTAGCTTTTTACATTCTTCTACTGCTAATCTTATCATCTCAGTTGCATATCCTTTTCTTCTTTCAGATGGTCTTACTTCATCTCCTATATGTCCTGCACTTTTTAATAAACTTTCTGTTAAGTAATGTCTTATCTGAATTGTTCCTACAACTTTATTATCTGACTTTCTTACCGCTAGAAATAATGTTGCTGGTACTCTTCCTTTTTCTATTGTTTCTTCTGATAAATCGTTTTTTATCTTTTCTAACCATTTGTCAAAATCTTTAATTCTATCAAGCCCTCCATCTCCATTTAATTCTTTTTCTCCATTATCTAAACATTCTTTTAAATATCCTTCTACTTGTTCTTTATATTCTTTTGTTGGAAATACTAATTTCAATTCTCCATAAGCTTTATTTCTGTTCATTTTTATCACTCCCCCTTTTATAATCAAAAAAGCCTTGCAAAGAAATCTTTTAAGACTCCTCGCAAGACTATATCTTACTTTATCGTGTAAGTAACTCTATTTTGTTACTCTTTACCGCTCAAGTTTATCACTTTAGGTAAACTCTTAAAATATGTCTTTATTTTAACATGTAATTTTAGTTATGTCAAGCATTTTTGTCATTTTGCATTTACAATCTTGCATTTTTATATTATAATTTATGCAAACTAAAAAATATTTTTAAAGGAGATCATATGTATAAATATAACTACTTATCAAAATCTAATGATGATACATTAAACTTAGGAAAAATACTAGCTAAGTATTTAAAAAACAAAGATATAATTATACTTTCAGGTGAATTGGGAGCTGGTAAAACCAAATTAACAGAAGGAATCTTAAGCTTCTTTGATTTACAAGATGAAATATCTAGCCCTACATTTACTATTGTTAATGAATATATTAAAGGAGACATTAATATATACCATTTTGATACATATAGATTATCAGATTCTTCTGAATTTTATGAAATAGGTGGAGAAGAATATTTTGAAAAAGGTATTTGTATTATAGAATGGGGAGAATTAATATCAGATGCCATACCAGAAGAACATTTGGAAATTAAAATTGAAAAAGACTCAAAACAAGAAAATTACAGAAATATCTATTTTTTTGCATATGGTAAAAAATATGAAAATTTATTAAAAAAATTAGAGGAGGAATTACAGTGAAAATATTATGTATTGATACCTCAAGTAAATTGTGTAGTGTAGCAATATTAGAAGACAAAGAACTTATTAAAAAAATCGAATTAAATAACGGTTTAACACATTCTGAATCTTTAATGCCTAATATTAAAAATGTATTTGAAGATACTAAATTAACTATAAATGATATTGATCTAATTGTATGTGACATAGGTCCTGGCTCATTTACTGGCATTAGAATTGGAATAGCAACTGCTAAAGCTTTTTCTGATAGTTTAAATATTCCAACAATAGGAATTAATTCTCTTGAATGCTTAGCTCATAATATAAAAAAATCTGGTATAATTTGTAGCATTATTGATTGTAAAAATAACAATTGCTATTTTGCTTTATATAAATTTGAAAATGATAAATATGTCATTCTAAATTCTCCAGAAGCAACTTCTATAAATAATCTTATAGAATTATTGAAGACTAATTATTCTAATGAAAGTATTTACTTTGTTGGAGATGGTTCAATAATTTATGAGGATCAACTTAAAAATATTCTTAAAAATTGTGAATTTGATACAACAATTTCAAATGATGTAGATATATATAATCTAGGCATAGCTGGATTAGAAAGATACTTAAACTTAAAAAAAGGAGAAAATATACTTCCTCTATATTTAAAAAAGCCACAGGCTCAAAGGCAACTTGAATCTAAAAAATTTGAAATAGATGAAATGACACTTGATGATATTAATTTAATCGATTTTAAAGATTTTAATACTTTTTGGAATAAAGCAACATTAGAAGATGAATTAAAAGCCAATAATACTAAATATTTTAAAGTCACTTTAGAAAATGAAATAATTGGTTTTGCTGGAATAAAAATTATTTTTGATGATGCTGACTTAATGAACATTGTTGTGCATAATTCATATTTAAGGCAAGGTATAGCTTCATTATTATTAAATAAGATATTAGACTTTTGTAAGGAAAATCATATTGGTTCAATAAATTTAGAGGTAAATGAAAAGAATGTTCCTTTTTTTACGGCTTTTTTCTGTGTTATACTGGCACAGAAGACTGTTTCAGACACAGTGGCTGATAGGAGGAACAGAAGTTATGAACTTGTCTTTTTCCAGAGAGATCCCTTTGAATGATTCCTATGAGGTTACCGGAATGTGATCAGCCGCTATATCTTCGAGGTGTACGGCGTGCTGCGAGAACAGATGGGCGAGGGGGAAGAGGGCACGCTTTCCCAGCAGTCCATTTTGGACCAGCTCTTCCATTCCGAGACCTTGGAGCAGATGCGGGACCTGGTGACAGCCCAGCCCGGCGTACTGGCGCTGGACGATCTGAAGACCCGCCAG
>CAJFJY010000034.1 GCA_904384205.1 uncultured Clostridia bacterium
AAAATAAAAAAATAATATTAAAAAAAATTATAAAGAAAATATAAAAAATTAATTTTTGTTTATTAAGAAATTTTTTCATATAAAATTTCACTCCTTCCTAAAAATAAATAGTAAATAAAAAATAAAATTAAATAAATAAAAAACAATAAAATAAATTAAATAAATAAAATAAATAAATTAAATAAATAAATTAATAAAATAAAATAAATTAATAAAATAAAATAAATAAATAAATTAAATAAAATAAATAAATAAAATAAATTAATAAAATAAAATAAATTAATTAAAATAAAATAAATTAATTAAATAAAATAAATTAATTAAAATAAATTTTTAAAATTTAAAATAAGGAATCATATTTATTTTTTGAGGGGAAATAATTTTATTTCCGTCAGAAAGAAAAGTAAGAGCTTCAAAAGTTCTCAAATTTTGAGTAAAAAAATTAGAATCAAAAATATAATCATTTTGAGTAAAAGTACTATATGTTTCCGAAATATTTGAATTTTCAGAATTTAAAGTATTAGTTATATAACTAAATTTAGTTTCTTTTGCACTCTCAGAAACGCTCCTTGAAATTTTTTCTTTATCTTCCTTCCCTAACTGTTTTTGAGCTTCCTCAATCGTAAAAATATCATCAGTTCTAAACCAAATTTTATTAATTAAATTTTGAACAATAACTTTAACACAAGAATCATCTTTTAAAGCATTTTTTAAAGAAGAATAACTTTGAGTACTAACAATATTAATGCATTTAGCCTCTCTACTAACAGAAAAGAAATCAGAATCTGTCTTTGTACAATATTTATCATACTCATCGCAAATAAAAGCAGTCCTTTTTAAAGATCCTTTAGATAAAAAAGATAGAATCTCTGATTGGAAATCTAATTTTAAATAAGTCGCAATAATTTTTGAAAGCAAACTATATTCTGCAACATTTAAATTTAAGACAACAATTTTTCCTTTATTTATTACATCAGAAAAACCATCGAAAGAAAGTTTAGACTTATCAGAACAAAAAGTAGAATAAACATCGTAATCAGAAATAAAAGTATTTGTAATACGAGTAATTTCTGAAATTAGAATTCCCTTAGTTCTTGAATCCAAATTATAAAATTCCTTTTGAAAAAAATCCAAACTAGAATTCAATTCGTAAATTTCTTTTTTATTAAGAGAAGAGGAAATAAAAAGTTCTCTCAATATCTTTATTTTTTCAGAAAAATAATTTGGTATTGTAATTAATTTGTGTAATTCAGAAAAAGTCACATAATTGTTATTATATAACCTGCAAATTTTTATACATTCAGCCAAAATTTGCTCTGCTTTATCCAACCAATAAGATTCAGAATTATTTTCAGAAAATAATGTTAAAATTGTTTTCAATCTATTAGCTAAAACAATAGGTTTAAGATTAGGTTTATCCAAAGGATTATAATAAACGCCATTAGATAATCCAATTACTATTAAATCTGATAAAAGTCCAAATTGATTAGCAAAAGATTTAACCTGAGAAAAATAATTTCCTTTAACATCTAAAATAAGCATTCCGATTTTATTTTCAGGATTATTAGCATTATATTCTATAAGTTGCCTTGTAAAAGGATACATTGCAGATGAAGTTTTGCCAGAACCTATAGTGCCAGTTATTAAGAAATTTTGATAAAGACCAGATTCAGAAACCGAAACTAATTTATTGTCTTGTGTTCTACCTATAATCAAAAACAAATCAGAAGTTTTTGGACTATGCAATTTTTCTTTAACAATTTTTTTAGAATGATTTTTTACAAAAAATTTATTTAAAATTTTGTATATAATTCTTACAAAAATAAAATTTGAAATTACAATATTTGAAACAATAAAAGTAAAAATAAAAATAATTTTTATCAAATTCCAAAGTTCAGGATTTTTCGTACAAATATCAAAAGGATGTAATCCGTAAGTAATTATTATTTCATTAGAAGAATAGATAGGATAAAATAAATTATACATAAAAATAGAAGAAAGAAGTAAAAAGAATGAAACAAAAATAATTCTAAATTTTAATATAATAAACCACCTACTTAAAAAAATCTTTTTTAATTTTCAATTTGGAACCTTGTTGATTATGAAAAATTTTTATATCAAAAAACGTATAGATAGAATATAAAGTGATAAAAAGTTGTATAATAAAAAATATAAAATAAATATTAATTAAGGTTTTGATAAAATCACCTTCCTTAAATTGTATTCAGAAAACTTTCTGAATTGTTTAACATAATACAACATTTTTTTTAAAATGTCTATACTTTTTCAAAAAAATATGATAAAATTATTTTTAACAAAACTAAAAATAGGAGGTTAACTATGAAATATAGTAAAGATACAACAATAGGAGAAATTTTAGAAAAAGAGCCAGAAAAAGCAGAAATATTATTAGAAGTTGGTATGCACTGTATAGGATGTCCTGCTTCACAAATGGAAACAATCGAAGAAGCATGTGATGTTCATGGAATAGATGTAGACGAAGTAATAGAAAAATTAAATGCATAAAA
Source organism: uncultured Clostridia bacterium (assembly GCA_904384205.1). Taxonomy (GTDB): domain Bacteria; phylum Bacillota; class Clostridia; order TANB77; family CAG-508; genus CAG-269. Next base: position 2,529 of record CAJFJY010000034.1, read on the forward strand.
AATGTAATATTTGTTCAAATTTATGAAAAAAATTCATAAATTTGGACAAAATATTAGTATTATCGTTCAATTTAGAAAAAAATTCATAAAAATGTATTGACTTTTATAAAAAAATATTGTAAGATATAAAAGCGATGTGATTATCGCAAGAGAAATGGGCTATTAGCTCAGGTGGTAGAGCACTTGACTTTTAATCAAGTTGTCCCGCGTTCGAGTCGCGGATAGCTCACCAAAAGAACTAAATAAAAAATATTTATTTGGTTCTTTATATTTTAAGGCCCCGTGGTCAAGCGGTTAAGACATCGCCCTTTCACGGCGGAGACATGGGTTCGATTCCCGTCGGGGTCACCATTTGCCACTTTAGCTCAGCTGGCCAGAGCATCGCACTTGTAATGCGAGGGTCCCCAGTTCGAATCTGGGAAGTGGCTCCAAAAGGTCATTAGTCTTGGAATTTACCTTGATTATTGGCTTTTTTTATTGTATAGGAGGGAAATATGAATAAAGTAGCAATAGTAACAGGAGCATCAAGAGGAATAGGCAGAGAGATAGCAAAAGAATTAGCAATTTCAGGGATAAAAGTAGTAGCAAATTATAATAAATCTGAAGATCAAGCAATTAAATTAAAAGAAGAATTAAAAAAAGATAATTTTTTTGTAGATTTGTTTAAAGCAGATGTATCTAAGCAAGAAGAGTGTAAAAATCTAGTAAATTATACATTAGAAAGATACAAAAAAATAGATATATTAATAAACAATGCAGGAATAGATAAATATAAATTAATAACAGAAGTTACACAAGAAGAATGGAACGAAATGATAAATACAAATTTATATTCAGCATTTTGTATGTGTCAACAAGTATTACCTAATATGATACATAATAAAAACGGATGTATAATTAATATATCATCAGTATGGGGAATGATAGGCGCATCACAAGAAGTAGTATATTCAATAACAAAAGCCGGAATGGATGGATTGACTAAATCACTAGCAAAAGAAGTTGGACCATCAAATATAAGAGTAAATTCAATAGCACCAGGATTAATAGATACAGATATGAATAAAGAATTATCAGAAACAGATATAAATAAATTAAAAGAAGAAACACCATTAGAAAGAATAGGAAAAGCAGAAGATATTGCAAAATGTGTAAATTGGCTTATAAATGATAATTTCACAACAGGACAAATAATATCTATCAATGGTGGTTGGGTAATAACTTAAAAAAGCTGAAATCAAAATTCAGCTTTTTTTTGCATTATAGGAAATGCAATTTCCTATAATGCAAAAAAATATAGATGCACAGAAAAATTGCAAAGCAATTTTTCGCGTCGACAAATCTTATACGCTTCTTGCTAGACCTTAAATTAATGTAACAAATATTAAAAAGTAGAGAAAAGGTCTAGCGAAGCTAGATTTGTTCATTCTGCATCTTTAACTTTTTTCTTATAATTACCAGAAATCAATCTAGGTAAATAAGTAATTATCTTATAAACTGCTAAACGAATCTTTTTGCTCCATAAATAAGATTTCCTCAATTTTTTGGCACTACCTAAAGAAACCGGTTCATCTTCTAAAACAATCAATTCATTTTGAACCTTTTCTAAAGGAAATATATAATTTTTACCATCGTTATTATCCCATTCATCATTATTATTTCTAAAACAGAAATTAAAAGTATCTCCTGTTCCTAAATTCAACTCAGCTTGAAAACCTAAATCAGTTTTTTCCATTTTAATATCATTTAAATTATCCCAGTTATTTCCAAAACCATAATGAATAAAAACCTCTTGAGAGTCATCTTGAAAAAACTTACCTGTGTAAGAAAGTTTTACATTACTATTTTCTATTAATTTATCAGTATTAAAAAATATATTTTTTGTTAATTCCATTGTTACTTCTCCTCACATTTATCTTTTGCTTATCCCATTATAATATTAAATACAACAATGTTCAAGTATTTTCTTAAAAATTTTTCGAAAAAATGTAAAAATTTGTAGAAAAAAATTTCAAAAACATTGTGAAACCTTAGTAATATAAGCAAAAATGAACACATAAAATTTAATAGTATAAATAGAAAAATTTTACAAAAATTAAGATATAAAAATATATTGTCAAAAAATATATTTTGTGTTACTATTAATTAGAAAAAGGGGATGAAATTAATAAACAAACAGAAAAAATGTTAAGATTTCATCAAATATATTAAATATAAATGAGGGAAAAGAAATGGAAGAGAAAAATGAAAACAAAGAACCAAATATAGCTGTTAAGGAAAATGAAAACATTAATAATGAAAAAACAGAAACAGCTAAAAAAACAAAAACAACTGAAAAAACAAGCAAAGATGAAAAATTTGAGCAATTAAAGGCAAACTCAAAAAAGTCTCAAAAAAATATAAATGAAATAGAAGAAAAAATGACTGAAAAAAACACCAAAAACAAAATGAACAAGAAGAAAAAAATAATAATCAATGCAGTAATAATTGCAGCTATAATCATTATTGCATTAATTATATCAACAATTTTTGCATTAATAAATATAAATAATACAAAAATTGTAAGTGGAGTAAAAATACAAGGAATAGATGTTTCAGGATTAACTCAGGAAGAAGCAAAAGGAAAATTAGAAGCTATATATAATGAAAAAAAAGAAAAAGAAATTAATATGAAATATCAGGAATTTGAATCTAGTATTAATCCAACGATGATTGAAGTAAATTATGATATAGATAGCAGTGTAAATGAAGCCTACAAAGTAGGAAGAGACGGAAATATTTTTGTAAATAACTTTAACATAATAATGGCTCTATTTAACAAAAAGAATATAGATGTAAACATGACTTTAAATGAAGAAGCAACAAAAAAATCAATAGAAGATATAGGAGCAAACTTACCAGGAGTAATGGTAGAATCAGATTATTATGTAGAAGGCGAAAACCTTATAATAACAAAAGGAAAATCTGGTGTAAAAATAGACACAGACAATTTATTAAACCAAATAAAAGAAAGACTAAGAAGTATTGAAATAAATGATAATTATATTGAAATACCAGTAATAAATGCAGACCCTACACCAATAGATATAGACAAAATTCATAGCGAAATATATAAAGAAATGCAAAATGCATATTATACCAAAGATCCATTTACAATATATCCAGAAGTAGAGGGTGTTGACTTTAATGTTGATGAAGCAAAAGCATTAATTGCATCAGAAGATAAAGAAGAATATGTTATAAAATTAACAATTACAAAACCAACAGTAACAACAAATGATATTGGTACAGAAGCATTTCCAGATAAATTAGGAACATTTACAACAAGATATGATGCAAGAGACACTGATAGAACAACAAATCTAAAACTTGCTTGTGAAAAACTAAATAATAAAGTAGTATTAGCAGGAGAAACATTTTCATACAATAAAACCCTAGGAGAAAGAACAATAGCAGCAGGTTATAAAAATGCAAAAGTATATGAAAACGGTCAAGTAGTAGATGGAATAGGTGGAGGTATATGCCAAATATCATCAACATTATATAATGCAGTAATAGATGCAAACTTAGATATAGTAGAAAGAAGAAATCATCAATTTGTAACATCATATGTTGCAGCAGGTAAAGATGCCACAGTGGTATATGGAACAACAGATTTCAAATTTAAAAATACTAGAAAATACCCAATAAAAATATTAGCATCAGTTCAAAATGGAATAGCAACAATATCAATTTATGGAATAAAAGAAGAAGTGGAATATGATGTTACATTAGAAGTTAAACAAATTTCAACAATACCATATACAACAAAATATGTAGATGATGCAAGTCTAGCTGTAGGTACTGAAAAAGTAAAACAAAAAGGAACAAATGGACAAAAAACAGAAACATATTTAGTAAAAAGACTAAATGGAAAGGTGGTATCTAGTGAAGTAATTTCAAGAGATACATATAATGCAATGCAAAGAATAGTATTAAGAGGAACAAAAGGAGCAAGTTCAAATAGTTCAAGTTCAACAGCAAATTCAGGTTCAACATCTAACACAAACTCAGGAACAAGCTCAGGTTCAAGTACAACAAATAATAATCAAACAACACAAAACACAACATCAACAAACCAAACAAATAATTCAAATACAATAAATAATCAAAACACAACAACAACAAATGAGACTAATTAAAAAAGAAGCTAAATGCTTCTTTTTTTGCTAGTTAATTTTAACTATATCATCCATATTATACAATCCAGAAGGCTTATCCGCCAAAAACTTAGCAGCCTTTAAAGCACCTTCAGCAAAAACATTTCTAGAATAAGAAGTATGTTTAATTTCAAAAGTTTCAAACTCTCCAAAAAATTGAACAGTATGCTCACCAACAATATTGCCACCCCTAATAGAAGTCATGCCAATCTCATTTTTATCTCTTTTTACACGCTTACTGTGTCTATCATAATTACAGTAATGAGTATTTTCCAAAGCTGAATTAATTGAATCAGCAAGCATTTGAGCAGTACCACTAGGGCTATCAATTTTCCTGTTATGATGAGTTTCAGTAATTTCAATATCTGTATCTTTAAGCATTGGAGCAAGCCAAGAAACAAGTTTTTTCATAATACAAATATCAAAAGACATGTTTGCAGATTTAAAAACAGGAATCTTTTTAGAAGCTTCTAAAATAATATTTTCTTCATCTTGAGAAAATCCAGTAGTAGCAATAACAATAGGAATATTGTTATTCATTGCAAAATCTAAAATAGATAAAGTAGCAATTGGAATACTAAAATCAATAATAACATCAGGTTTTAAAGATATATCTTTCACATCAGAAAAAACAGGAAAATCATTATTAATAGAAAGATTTTTATCAAAACCGCAATAAATTGTAAAATCATCGCTTTTTTTTACTAAATCTTTAATAACTTGTCCCATTTTTCCATTACATCCACTTAATAAAATTTTTAACATAAATAAACCTCCATATATTAGAATAAACCATATCCGTAAAACGGATAGATTTTTACATTATAATAAACGTATTTATTATAATGTAAAAATAAATGTACACAAATTTTATTACATAAAATTTGGCACACGAACAAATACGCGACATTTAAGTAATCTAAAAGGTCAAAATATTTAATCATGTCGCTTTTGTTCTAATTATAATTTTAATAATAAATTATTTAACATCTCTTTATTTTTCTCAGTCATCTCAGTAAGAGGTAATCTAGGAATTCCAAAATCATATCCTATCATATTTAAAGCAGCTTTAACAGGAATAGGATTAGTTTCACAGAATAAAGCTTTTATCAAAGGAATAGACTCCAATTGCATATCCCTAGCCTTTTCTATATTTCCATCTAAATAATTAGATACCATTTCATGTACAAATTTTGGTTTTACATTAGACAAAACTGAAATTACACCCAAACCACCTAAAGATAAAATAGGAATAGTCTGATCATCATTTCCAGAATAAATATATAAATTATCACCGCAAAGTCTTGAAATTTCAGCAATCTGAGAAATATTACCACTAGCCTCTTTTATAGCGACAATATTATCAACCTTAGATAATTCTAAACAAGTTTTAGGTTCAATATTTACACCTGTCCTACTTGAAACACTGTATAAAATAATAGGTAAAGATACAGAACTTGCAATAGCCTTATAATGCTCAATCAAACCTGCTTGAGTACACTTGTTGTAATAAGGAGTAACAACTAACAATCCGTCTGCACCAAGTTGTTCAGCCAAAATTGAGTTCTTAATAGCTTGCTTTGTATTATTTGAACCAGTACCAACAATAATAGGTACTCTTTTTGCTGAAGTTTTAACAGCACAAGTAATTAAATCTTTTTTTTCATCTTCTGTCATAGTTGAAGATTCTCCAGTAGTGCCACATACAATAATAGCATCTACATTATTTTGAATTTGAAACTCAACCAATTTTTCAAATTCTTTCAAATTTACACCATTATCAGTAAAAGGTGTAGCGATGGCTGTTCCGCAGCCCTTAAACAAAATTTTTTTCATAATATCACTCTCCAAAAGAGTATAATCAATAAAAAATATAATCATATTTTTTATGATATTATTATATTACAAAAAAAAGAAAAAAGAAACAGTTTAAATAAATTAACACAAAAAATAAAACATTATAAGTTATTAAACTTGTAATGTTTTGCATATATAAAATAAATTTGGTGAGCCATAGAGGGATCGAACCTCCGACCGTCAGATTAAGAGTCTGCTGCTCTACCAACTGAGCTAATGGCCCATTAACAAAAAACATTATACACTTAAAAAATATCTTTGTCAATCCCTTAAGATACTATTTTACATAAAAAGTATTGACAACAAAGAATTAAAAGGTTAAAATAAATTATGGTAAATTTAAAAGGTGGGTGATAAAATGCTAAAAATATACAATACAGATATTGAAACAAATAACTTTGAAGAAATAAAAGAATTCAAAAAAGGAAGTTGGATAAGTTTAACAAACCCATCGGAAGTAGAAATAAAAAAAGTATGTGAAAGTATCAATATACAAGAAGACTTCATAAGAGACGCCTTAGACTTTGAAGAAAAAGCTAGAATTGACACAGAAGAAGATGATGAAACAATATTATTTGTAGTAGATGTACCAATAATAGAAAAAAATGAAGAAAATCAAATATATACAACAATGCCACTAGGAATGATAGTTGTAAGAGATGATTTCTTCATAACAGTATCATTAAGAAAAAATAAAGTAATAGAAGACTTTGAGAAAAGAAAAATAAAAAACTTTCAAACATATAAAAAATCAAGATTCATATTTCAAATATTATACCTAAATTCTTCATATTATCTAACACATCTAAAACAAATAAATAAAGAAACAGAAATAGCAGAATACATACTAAAAAATTCCATGAGAAATAAAGAATTGTTAAAATTACTAAGCTTAGAGAAGAGTTTGGTATATTTCACAACATCATTAAAATCTAATGAACTAGTCATGGAAAAAACAATGAAAGGAAAAATAATAAAACTATATGAAGATGATGAAGACATACTAGAAGATGCAATCATTGAAAATAGACAAGCAATAGAAATGGCCAAAATATATAGTGATATCCTAAATGGAACAATGGATGCATATGCATCAATCATATCAAATAATCTAAATGGAGTAATGAAAACATTAACATCAATAACAATAGTATTAGCAGTACCAACAATGATTTCAAGTTTCTGGGGAATGAATGTACCAGTACCATTCCAATATAATAAATTCGGATTTTTAATAATGATAACACTTGCAATAGTAATAACATTACTAGTAACATGGTGGCTCAAAAAAAGAGATATGTTCAATTAGGGACGTAGCAAATCGTTCATTTTTTGGTGTGTCCCTTTTGTCCAAAAAATATTCGATTTGCTACGTCCCCAATATGTCATTTATTCTAGTAAGCTGAGATTTTAAAGTATTATACATAGATTTTCCAATAGAAGTATCAATACCTTTTTCATAATTAGAAATAGTTTTCTGCATATCTAATATTTTAAACTTGTGTGTAGAAGCAGAAGTATTTTTATACATATAAATAGGAGTATAAGATGCATCATCAATTAAGATATGATTATCTTCATGCTTTGTAATTGTTAATTTTAAAATAATAGAACTTCTAGTATCAACATCAGATTGATCTGCCATAAAATTACCTAAAGCATAAATTATAAAACCATCCTTAGTTGATCCATCCTCTAAAGTTACAGTTCTTTTCTCCATAGGCTGTAAAGTATGAGGATGATTTCCTAAAACTATATCAACACCGTTCTGGAAAAGAAAATCAGCCAGTTCTCTTTGTTCAGAATTTGGAGTTTCTTGATATTCTACACCCCAATGCATACAACAAATAATTAAATCAGCATCTTCAGATTTAGCCTTTTCAATATGAGATTTAATTAAATCTTTATCTATTAAATTAACACAATAAGGTTTATCAGAAGGAATTGATATTCCATTTGTTCCGTAAGTATATGAAAGAATAGCAATCTTTACACCCTTAACATATTGATATAAAATAGTATCTTGATCCTCCTGAGTTTTATTTGTACCAGTAGTATAAATCAAGTTCTCATTTAACACATCAATGGTCCTACTCAAACCAGAAAAACCTTTATCCAAAGCATGATTTCCAGCAGTAGATAAAACATCAACACCAATTGACCTTAAACTTGTTGCTATATTATCAGGAGAATTGAAAGTTGGATAATTACTATAACCAACAGCTTCTCCCGCAAAAGTTGTTTCCAAATTTCCTATAGTAAGATTAGGTATTTTAGTATAATCTATAATATCAGAAAAAACATAAGAAAAATCATATTCACCAGTAGATTTATTATATGCATCTAAATACTGAGTATTATGACACATAACATCACCAATAGCCGCAATAGTAAAAGTAGTAGAATTGTTAACTCTTTCAGAATCATCAGAAACAGTATTTGAACTTACTTCATTAGAAGTACTAACTTGCGTAGAATTAGAAATATTTTCAGTATCCAAGTTAGAAATTTCATAATTAAAAGCAGAATTCGAACGATTTATACTACCCAATTTAAAACAAACAAATAAAATTAAAAAGATTAAAAATAAGATAATCATAAATAAAATAAATTTTTTTGTATCAATATATGATATCAAATTTGAAAAATTTTTGGAATTTCTCTTACGATTTCTGGAATTTCTTCTCATAATATCATCCCCAAACTCAAATTATTAATTTAATAATAAATTATCACAAAAAAACAAAAAATTCAATAAAATGTATAATTTTAAAATAAAAAGAGAAAAATAAGAAAAAATCAATTGATAAAAAATTGATATGATAAGGTAAAGGTTGAAAAATAAGCATTTATTTATTTCAACCAGACTTATACCTAAAGAAAGGAATGAGATAGAAAATGAAAGTCATAGATAAAATAGCTCTAGTACTAATAATAATTGGAGCTTTAAACTGGGGATTAATAGCACTTTTCGAATTTAATTTAGTTGCTGCAATCTTTGGCGAAATGACAATTTGGTCAAGAATCGTCTACGGATTAGTAGGTTTTTCAGGACTATGGGGAATCAAACTATTATTTGATAAAGACTAAAAAAATTGCAAGACCTATTTTTAATTTTTTGCCTTTCTCATAGAGCACCCAAATGTAATAAATCATTACATTTTTGCACTATTATAATGCAAAATGAAAACTATTAAAAATAGGTCTCGTAAAATTCTCCAAACACTTGAAAACAAAGAAAAAATAGTGTATAATGCCATTGGCAAAATAAAGAAAAAGGATAAAAATAAAAAAACTTTTTTAACTAGATTTAATCCAAAGAAAGGAACGATGGCAAAATGTTAAATGTAAACGGAGTAACCGTAAGATTTGGAAAAAGAGTATTATTTGAAGATGTAAATATAAAATTCACAAAAGGAAACTGTTATGGAATAATAGGAGCAAATGGAGCAGGAAAATCAACATTTTTAAAAGTATTATCAGGAGAACTAGAGCCAAGTAAAGGAGACGTAACAATAGATAAAGGCGAAAGAATATCAATATTAAAACAAGACCACTTTGCCTTTGATGAATACACAGTAATAGACACAGTATTAATGGGAAATAAAGAATTATATGACATAATGAAAGAAAAAGAAGAAATATATGCAAAACCAGACTTTTCGGAAGAAGATGGAATGAAAGCAGCAAAACTAGAAGAAAGATTTGCAGAATTAGATGGGTGGAATGCAGAATCAGATGCAGCAATGCTATTAAATGATTTAGGGATAGTGCCAGAAAATCATTATAAATATATGAAAGAAATCGAAGATAGAGAAAAAGTAAAAGTATTGTTAGCACAAAGTTTGTTTGGAAATCCAGATGTACTATTATTAGACGAACCAACAAACGACTTAGATATGAAAAGTATTGAATGGTTGCAAGAATTTTTAATAAATTATGAAAATACAGTAATAGTAGTATCACATGATAGATATTTCTTAAACAAAATATGTACATATATAGCAGATGTAGACTTTGGAAAAATAAAAGTATATCCAGGAAACTATGATTTCTGGTATGAATCAAGCCAATTAGCATTAAAACAAGCAAGAGAACAAAACAAAAAGAAAGAAGAAAAAATAAAAGAACTACAAGACTTTATAGCAAGATTTAGTGCCAATGCATCAAAATCAAAACAAGCAACATCAAGAAAGAAAACATTAGAAAAAATAGAGTTAGAAGAAATAAAACCATCAAATAGAAAATATCCATATATAGACTTTAAACCTGATAGAGAACCAGGAAAAGAAATTTTAAAAGTTAAAGACCTATCAAAAACAATAGATGGCGTAAAATTACTAGATAATGTAACATTTGATGTAAAACAAGACAACAAAATTGCATTTTTAGCAGATAATGAATTAGCAAAAACAGTATTATTTCAAATAATAGCAGGAGAAATGGAGCCAGATACAGGTAGTTTAGAATGGGGAACAACAATCACAAAAGACTATTTCCCTAAGGATAATAGCTATTTATTCGAAACAAACGAAAACATAACAGAATGGCTAAGAAAATACTCAAAAGACCCAGATGAAACATATGTAAGAAGTTTCTTAGGAAGAATGTTATTCTCAGGAGACGAAGCATTAAAACAAGTAAGTGTATTATCAGGAGGAGAAAAAGTAAGATGTGTATTATCTAAAATGATGCTATCAGGAGCAAACTTCCTAATATTTGATGAACCAACAAACCATTTAGACATGGAAAGTATAACAGCATTAAATGAAGGAATGAGTAAATTCAAAGGAAACATTTTATTTACATCACATGACCACCAATTAACACAAACAGTAGCAAATAGAATAATAGATATAAAAGAAGATGGAAAAATAATAGATAAAGAATGCACGTATAATGAATATTTGGGAGTAGAATAAGAGAAAGGAACAAAGAAGATGAAAAAAATAAATAAACAAATAGCAGAAGAATTAAACATAAAAGAAACACAAGTAGAAGCGGCAGTAAATCTAATAGATGAAGGAAACACAATACCATTTATAGCAAGATATAGAAAAGAAGCAACAGGAGGACTAAGTGACGAAACACTCAGGGAATTAGGCGAAAGACTAAACTATTTAAGAAACTTAGAACAAAGAAAAGAAGAAGTAATAAAATCAATAGAAGAGCAAGGCAAATTAACAGATGAAATATTGCAATCAGTTGCAATTGCAAAAACATTAGCAGAAGTAGAAGATATATATAGACCATATAAGCAAAAAAAGAAAACAAGAGCAACAGTCGCAAAAGCAAAAGGATTAGATCCACTAGCTCAAATAATAATAGAGCAAAAAGAAACAAAACCAATAGAAGAAATAGCAAAAGAATATATAAACATTGAAAAATTATCAGAAGAAGACAAGAAAAATAAAGATAAAGTAGTAGAAAATGCAGAACAAGCAATACAAGGAGCATTAGACATAATAGCAGAAGACATATCTGATAATCCAAAATACAGAAAAGAAATAAAAAGGCAATGCTACAGAGAAGCATTAATAGAAACAAAAGCAGCCAAAGAAGGCGAAAAATCAAACTACGAAATGTATTATGATTACAAAGAGCCTATAAAATACATACCAAGCCATAGAATATTAGCAATAAATAGAGGAGAAAAAGAAGAATTTCTAAAAGTAAAAATAGAAAAACCAGAAGAAAAAATTTTAAGCTATATAGAAAAAGACATAATAAAAGGAAATACGCAATTTACAGAAATGCTAAAAGACACAATATTAGATTCATTTAAAAGACTAATAGAACCATCTATAGATAGAGAAATCAGATCAGACTTAACAGAAAAAGCAGAAGATAAAGCAATAAAAGTATTTGGCCAAAACTCAAAACAACTGCTATTAGGAGCACCAATAAAAGGAAAAACAGTAATGGGATTTGACCCAGCATATAGAACAGGATGCAAAATAGCAGTAATAGACGAAACAGGAAAAGTATTAGATTATACAACAGTATATCCAACAGAACCACAAAATGATGTAGAAGGAGCAAAAAAGCAACTATTAAAACTAATAGATAAAGATAAAATAGACATGATAGCAATAGGAAATGGAACAGCATCAAGGGAATCAGAAATGTTTGTAGCAGATATGATAAAAGAAGCGTCAAGACCAGTACATTATGTAATTGTAAGTGAAGCAGGAGCATCTGTATATTCGGCATCAAAACTTGCAACGGAAGAATACCCAGACATAAATGTATCAATAAGAGGAGCAATATCAATAGCAAGAAGACTACAAGATCCACTAGCAGAATTAGTAAAAATAGACCCAAAGGCAATTGGAGTAGGGCAATATCAACATGATGTAAACCAGAAAAAATTAGCAGAAAGTCTTACAGGAGTTGTAGAAGATAGTGTTAATAAAGTAGGAGTAGATGTAAACACAGCGACACCATCTTTGCTATCATACGTATCAGGAATAAACAGCACAATAGCTAAAAATATTGTAAAATATAGGGATGAAAATGGAAAGCTAAAAAATAGAAAACAATTGTTGAAAGTACCAAAACTAGGAAAAGTAGCATTTGAACAATGTGCAGGATTTTTAAGAATAATGGATGGAGATAATCCATTAGAAATAACAGCAGTACACCCAGAAAGCTATGAAGCAACAGAAAAGCTACTTGCAAGCATAGGATTTGATAAAAACGATTTGAGAGATAAAGAAAAACTACAAAATTTAAGAGAAAAATTAAAAACAATAGATATTCCAAAAACTGCAAAAGAATTAGGAATAGGAGAAATGACATTAACAGATATAATATCAGAATTATCAAAACCAGGAAGAGACCCAAGAGAAGATATGCCAAAACCAATATTAAGAAGCGATGTTTTAAAACTAGAAGATTTAAAAGAAGGAATGATATTAACAGGAACAGTAAGAAATGTAATAGATTTTGGAGCATTTGTAGATATTGGGGTAAAACATGATGGATTAGTACATATATCAGAAATGAGTGATAAATACATAAAAAATCCATCAGATATAGTATCTGTTGGAGATATTGTAAAAGTAAAAGTAATCAAAATAGATAAGGAAAGACAAAAGGTAGCATTATCAATGAAAGGAATTTAAAAAAAGGAGGGAAAAGGGGGACGGACCCAAGGGAAAAGGGGGACGGACCCAATTTTCCCTCTTTTGATGTAAAACTAAAAAAGAGGGAAAATTGGGTCCGTCCCCCTTTTCCCTTTTTTCCATCTTCTATTTGTATTTTTCTTGAATTGCTTTTATTTCATCAAAATGATTTTCTAAAATATCTATAAAAACATCATCTATATCAGGGTCAAATTGAGTCCCTCTACAGCGCATAAATTCAGATATAATTTTTTCCAAAGGTAAAGAATCACGGTAAGCTCTTTTTGATGACATAGCATCAAAGCTATCAGCCACAGCTGCAATTCTAGCCAAATAAGGAATATTTTCACCAGCCAATCTACCAGGGTATCCATTACCATCATATCTTTCGTGATGATGTTCTACAATAGGTAAAATATCATTAAAAATCTCAGCATTAGATAAAATATGAACACCAATATTTGGATGTTGTTTTATTTGAGAATATTCATCATCTGTTAATTTACCATCTTTTTGCAAAATGCTATCAGGAACACCAATTTTACCAATATCATGGAATAATCCGCCCAAATGTAGAGTATGTAAATCTTCATCAGAAAGACCCAATTTTTTCCCTATCAATACAGAAAATTCTGCAACTCTATCAGAATGACCTCTTGTATATATATCTTTTGCTTCTATTGTATAACGTAATGTTTCAATAGAATCCAAATATGCTTTTTCTAATTTATCGTTTGTATCTTTTAATTCCAAATTAATTTGTTTAATCTGATTCATTTGTTTAATGGATTTTATGCCAGACTCAATTAATAATAGCAATTGATCAAATTTATCGCTCTTTTCGCAATAACCTTGAATATCCAACCTCCTAATTGTATCTAGAGGAGGAGCTAAATCTTTATGACCTGTAAGTAATAAAATATATAAATCTTTATCAAATTTTCTTATTTCTTCTACAACTTGATCTCCATGAAGAGGAGTCATGATAAAGTCTAAAATCATTAAGTCAAAATGCTCCTGTCTAACAAGTTCAATTGCCTTTAAAGGGTCAGTAACACCTGTAAAGTCATAGCCAGATCTCTTAAGAAAAATAGACAAAGAATCTACAATGCCTTCTTCATCATCAACAGCTATAATTTTATATTGATTGTTTTGTATATTTTCTTCATTTTGTAAGCCTTTTCTCATGAAAGTTACCTCCTTCAAGTAAATTTACTCATATTATATAAATAAGTTATACAAAAAGCAACAATTTTTGACAAAAAACTTTATAATATTGTAATTATCAGTTACAATTCACAGCTCAAAACAAGAAATACTTTCAAAGGTTTAATTCATATTTATCTCGTTCGTCCCAACATCGCAGAAACTGTATAAAATTAATTAA
>CAJFJY010000035.1 GCA_904384205.1 uncultured Clostridia bacterium
AAAAATTACCTAAAAACTTCTATTTGTCATGCAATTTTTTATCTAACAAAATTACAAAAAATTTTTTCAAGAAACTATTGACAATTAATAGTTAGTCTTCCTAAAATATATTTGCCTAGATTTTCATCATATATATAAATTTTTTCTTCATATATAATAAAAAAAATCCCAGTGCAATAATGCAGGGACGAAAAGATTCCGCGGTGCCACCCAGCTTGAAAATAAATATTAGAAATTTATTTTCCACTTTAATTAAAAATTGCTCCAATATGTTTCGCCATTTAGGTTGACCTTAAAGGGCTTACAGCCTATGACCCTCATTCTCTAAAAGTAACTTCTAAATGCTTTTATTGTACAAACGCAATAAATTTAAAAAATCATCAAATACTATTTTACATATTATATCCCAATTTGTCAAGAAAAAAACAATTTTTTCACTTGTTTTTTTCCAAAAATCATTATATAATATGAAACAATTGAGGAGGAGATGATAACATGCAAGTTAGTAAAGAAGAAATTTTGCACATAGCAAAATTAGCAAATTTAGAATTACAAGAAAATGAAATTCAAAAATATATTGATAATTTGCAAGATATTTTAAATTTTGCTGAAGTTGTTAATAATGCTAATACAGATAATTTAGATATAACAATAGGAGCAACAGAACTAAAAAATGTTTTTAGAAAAGACGAAGTTAAAATTTTTGAGGATAACGAAGCTTTACTTCAAAATGCGCCAAGTAAAGACCAGAATATGTTCAAAATTCCAAAGGTAATTAATTAGATGGATAAAAAGTATAAGGAGGGTAAGTAATGGATATTACAGAATTAACTGTACATGAATTGCAAGAAAAATTAAAAAGTAAGGAGCTAACAATACCACAAATAACAAAAGCATATGTAGATAAAATAAACGAAAAAGAAAAAGATGTACAAGCATTTATCACAATATTATCAGAAGAAGCAGAAAAACAAGCAGAAGAACTACAAAATAAGGTAGAAAAAGGAGAAGTAGAAGGAGACTTTGTAGGAATTCCAATTGGTATAAAAGATAATATATGTACAAAAGGAATAAAAACGACATGTGCATCAAAAATGTTAGAAAACTTTGTATCTCCATATGATGCAACTGTAATGAAAAAAGTAAATGCAGAAAACATGATAGATTTAGGAAAATTAAATATGGATGAATTTGCAATGGGAGGTTCAACAGAATATTCATATTTTAAGAAAACAAGAAATCCATGGAATCTAAATAAAGTACCAGGAGGATCATCAGGAGGAAGTGCAGCAGCTGTTGCAGCAAAAATGGTGCCATGGGCTTTGGGAAGTGATACAGGAGGATCAATAAGACAGCCAGCAAGCTTTTGTGGAGTAGTTGGATTAAAACCTACATATGGTTTAGTATCAAGATTTGGTTTAGTAGCATTTGCTTCATCACTTGACCAAATTGGACCAATAACAAAAGATGTAAGAGATAGTGCAATGTTATTAAATATAATTGCAGGACATGACGAAATGGATTCAACATCTGTAGATAGAGAAAAAGTAGATTATACAAAATGTTTAGAAAAAGATATCAAAGGATTAAAAATAGCAGTTCCAAAAGAATTTTTCGGAGAAGGAATAAATGAAGAAGTTAAAGAATCATTAGAAAAAGCAATAGAAAAATATAAAGAACTTGGGGCAGAAATTCATGAAATATCATTAGATATAGCTCAATATTCATTAGCATCATATTATATAATTGCATGTGCAGAAGCAAGTTCAAACTTAGGAAGATTTGATGGTATTAGATATACATATAGAGCAAAAGATGCTAAAAATCTAAAAGAAATTTATAAAAAATCAAGAAGTGAAGGATTCGGACCAGAAGTAAAAAGAAGAATAATATTAGGTACATATGTATTATCTTCAGGATATTATGATGCATACTATAAAAAAGCACAAAAAGTACGTACATTAGTTATGAATGAATTCAATAAAGCATTTGAAAATTGTGATGTTATATTAACACCAACATCACCAACAGTGGCATTTGATATAGGATCTAAATCAAATAATCCATTAGAAATGTACTTAGCAGATATTTGCACAGTATCTGTAAACATTGCAGGATTACCAGCAATATCAGTACCATGTGGATGTGATAAAGAAGGATTACCAATAGGAATGCAATTAATAGGAAATAAATTTAAAGAAGAAACAATATTAAATGTAGCATATCAATTTGAACAAGCAAATAGGGATAGGGATTAAGGGACGGTCCTTAAAATCCCTCCTAGAAGGGATTAGGGGACAGACCTTGAAAAAGATTAAGGAGGAAATTTAATGTCAAGAGAAGATTATGAAGTTATAATAGGATTAGAAGTACATAGTGAGCTTTCAACAAAAACAAAAATCTTTTGTTCATGTCCTACAACATTTGGTGGTTCACCTAATACACAAACATGTCCTATATGTATGGGAATGCCGGGAACATTACCAGTATTAAATGAAAAAGTTGTAGAATATGCAGTAAAAGCAGGATTAGCAACAAACTGCGAAATATCAAGAAACAGTAAAAATGATAGAAAGAACTATTTTTATCCAGATTTACCAAAAGCATATCAAATATCACAATTTGATGAGCCACTATGTGAACATGGTTATGTAGAAATTGATACTGAAAACGGAAAGAAGAAAATAAGATTGACAAGAATACATATAGAAGAAGACGCAGGAAAATTAAATCATGATGAATTTGCAGGAGATAGCTTAGTTGATTTAAACAGAGCAGGTGTCCCTCTAATAGAAATAGTTTCAGAGCCAGACTTACGTAGTAGTGAAGAGGTAGAAAATTATTTAAGAAAACTAAAATCAATATTAGAATATATTGAAGTTTCAGACTGTAAAATGCAAGAAGGTTCTTTTAGAGCAGATGTTAATGTTTCTGTTAGAAAAAAAGGAGAATCTAAACTTGGAACTCGTACAGAAATGAAAAATATGAACTCATTTAGAAGTATAACAAGAGCAATAGAATATGAGATAGATAGACAAATTGATGTAATAGAAGATGGTGGAGAAGTAGAACAAGAGTCTTTAAGATGGGATGATGTATCTGGAAAAACATTTCCAATGAGAGATAAAGAAGATGCTCAAGATTATAGATATTTCCCAGACCCAGATTTAGTTGCAATAAAACTTTCAGATGAATATATTGAAAATATCAGAAAAAATCTTCCTGAATTACCAGAGAGCAGAAAAGAAAGATATTTAACACAATATAACTTATCTGAAAAAGATGCAAAAATAATAACATCATCAAAATATTTATCAGATTTATTTGAAAATGCAATAAAAGTTTGCAATAATCCAAAAGCAGTATCAAACTGGATTATTTCAGATATATCAAGAATATTAAATGAAACAGAAATAGATCCAATCGAAATACCATTTGATAGTAATCAATTAGGAAAACTAATCATATTAATAGATAAAGGTACAATAAGTTCAAGCATAGCTAAAAAAGTATTAGTTGAAATGTTTGAACATCCAAGAGATCCAGAAGATATAATAGACGAAAAAGGATGGGTTCAAATATCAGATGAAGGTGCAATAAAAGATGTGGTAATGAGAGTACTGGAAGCTAATCCACAATCAGTTGCAGACTTCAAAGGTGGAAAGCAAAAAGCACTAGGATTTTTAGTAGGACAAGCTATGAAAGAAACAAGAGGAAAAGCAAATCCTCAAATGTTAAATCAAATGTTCTTAGAAGAATTGAATAAATAAAAAATGGGGAAAATGGGGACGGACTCAATTTTCCCTCTATTTATGTTATATTGTAGAAATATATATTAAAATTCCGCTCTTTGCTGGTCGGACTTATCATATAAGGTAATTGGTTAATAATTTTATAAAAGGAGCCGTTGCGCAGGACTGGTCTATACTAATTGGCATCCTCCCAACTGCGCATCACTACATTTTAATATATATTTCTACATTAAAAAAATTAATAAAAAAGAGGGAAAATTGAGTCCGTCCCTAAATTTCCCCTTTTTTTATTGAATCTACAACATATCCACAAATTAGAAATTCTATTGCAAAAATCATACTTAATTTAAAAAGTGAAATTCCTAACCTATAAAATAGAAGGTTATGTACAAAAATATTGTATGTAACAAGAAGTGTTAATGAAATAATGCATATTATAAAGCAAAATTTCCAACCATTTTTTAATATTTGTTTTGTTTTTTTATTTAATTCCAAAAAACTTTTTCTAAAATAGTTTAACATAAATACTATCATTCCTTTCCTAAGGCACAAATCTGGTTGGAAAAGAATTAAATAATTATTTTTCAACCTTATCACCTGTATTTATATTAACATGATAAGCTTATATAAGCAATGGAAATAGTTGACATATAATAATAATGCGTGGTAATATATTTATACATCTATAGTTTTTATTTCATAATATTAGTTTCAAATTATTTTATTCAAATAATTCCCAAGATATAGTTAAAAAAATAGAATTGAAAAATAAAAGGTGTGATGGTATAATTAAGGAGGTAGATACATGCCTATAATATCACAATTTTATGGTATTCTTATTTATATGTATAGAGAAATAGGAGGTCATCATAATGAGCCACATATACATATAAAATATAATGAATATGAAATGTCTATAACAATTAAAGGAGAAAAATTAAGTGGAAATTTACCAAAAAAACAGAAGAAACTAGTTGACGCATGGATTATGATACATGAAGAAGAATTAGAGGCAGCATGGTATGCATTAAATAATGACGGTGAAGTTATTAAAATAAAAGGATTGGAGTGATTTAAATGAAACCAAAAGCTATAGATGTAAAACCCTTAAATAATTATGAAATAGAATTAAAATTTGATAATGGTGAAGTTAAAATATTGGATGTGAAACCATATTTCAAGTTTAAGATTTTTAATGAATTAAAGGAAAATAATAAATTTAGGACAGTAAAAATATCAGGGCTATCTGTAGAATGGGATAATGGAGCAGATATTTGTCCTGATGAACTATATAATAATAGTGTACAAAAAAAGACCTGTTAAAACAGGTCTAAATAAAAACTATGCATAATCTTTATTTTATTTGCTATGCCATTGCTGCATTTAATTTTTTTGATAAACTAGATTTTTTTCTAGCAGCTGTGTTTTTTACAATAACACCTTTTGTACAAGCCTGATCAATTTTTCTTGTTGCTTCTGAAAATAATTTTTTAGCTTCGTCCATATTTCCAGATTCTAAAGCTTGTTCAAAGTTTTTAATAGCTGATTTATATCCAGATTTTATCATATTATTTCTTAAAGTTTTCTTTTCAATTACTTTAACTCTCTTTTTAGCTGATTTAATATTTGGCATGTTTAGCACCTCCTCTTAGTCTATATTAAGCTATAACAAAAGATATTCTAGCATATTTTTTAGCTTTTTGCAAGTGTTTGAAGAAAAAATGCATGAATTTTCTTGAATTTCTTGTAATATAAAATAAATTATGTTATATTGATTAAAGATACAAAGGAAAGGAGTATGATAAAAGTGATAGCAATAGGAGCAGATCATGGAGGATATAAATTAAAAGAAGAAATAAAGAGATATTTAGATGAAAAAAATATAGAATACAAAGATTATGGAACATATGATGAAGAAAGAACAGACTATCCAATATATGCAAAAAAAGTGGCAGAAGCAATACAAAAAGGAGAAGCTGATAAAGGAATACTTTTATGTAGGTCAGGATTTGGAATGGTAGTTGTTGCAAATAAATTTAAAGGAATAAGAGCAGCATCAATATTTAGTGAAGAAGCGGCAAAATTTGCAAAATCTGATGATGATATAAATGTTATTACACTTGGTGGAGATTATTTATCAGTGAATGATGCAATTTGTATTATAAGAAATTGGTTAGGAACAGAATTTAAAGGTGGAAAATATGAAGAAAGACTAAAGATGGTAGAAGAGATAGAAAATAATAATATGAAATAATTGGAGGTATAGGTTATGTGGGGAGACATTGCAATTGCCTTTGTACTAGCATTTGTAGTAACTTTTGTTGCTACACCATATACTATAAAAATAGCAAAAAAAGTAGGAGCAGTTGACATACCAAAAGATGAAAGAAGAATGCATAAAAAATCTATGCCTAAATTTGGAGGACCAGCAGTTATAATTGGATTCCTTGTATCCACAATATATTTACTTATAGTAATGAGTATGGAACAGACAATAAATTTATTTAACTTTGAGGAATATGGAAAAAAATTATTAGGATTTTTAGGAGGAATACTGGTAATATCAGCATTTTGTATAGTAGACGATATAAAAACGATTAAGCCACTTACAAAATTACTAGGACAAGTTATAGCTGCAATTATTGCAATCGCAGCAGGAATAAGGATAGATGGTGTAACATTGCCGTTTTTAAATTTTCCAGAAATTAGTGAAATAACATCCTTTATATTAACATTAGCATGGATAATAATAGTTACAAATGCAATTAATTTAATTGATGGATTAGATGGACTATCTTCTGGGATATCAGTAATATCTGCTGTATCATTACTTATAATATTTGTCTTAAATGGTTCATCTATGGTATCAATAATATTAATAGCAGCACTTGCAGGAGCATTAGTTGGATTTTTACCATTCAACTTTACGCCAGCAAAGACTTTTATAGGAGATACAGGTTCAAACTTTTTAGGTTATGCTTTAGCAATAATATCGATTTTAGGATCAGCAAAAACATATACAGCAGCAGTTATAGTGTTACCATTGATAGTATTAGGTTTACCTATATTTGATACATTAATGGCAATTATAAGAAGAGTTATAAAAGGAAAATCAATAAAAGCAATATTCAAAGCAGATAAAGGACATTTACATCATAAATTAGTTGCAAGAGGATATAGTCAAAAGCAAGCAGTTCTTATTTTATATGGTATTGCTGCAATATTTGGTATATTTGCTGTAATATTATTTGATAGTGGTATATGGAAAGCATTGTCATTCTTATTAATAGTAATTGTTGCGATAGCAGCAGGATATAAAAACTTTAATGTACCAAAAACAGGAAAAGAAAGATATGAATGCACACAGTGTAAATATATCTATAATCCTAAGTTCGGAAATGAAAAGGCAGGAATTAAACCAAATACACCTTTTGAGGATTTACCAGATGATTGGGTATGTCCAGTTTGTGGAGAAGGAAAGGATGTATTTGAAATACATGAATAAATATTGATAAATAAATTATAATATTTATAAATTAAAGATTTTTCAGGAGGTGATTTAAATGTACGTTTGTATAGCTTGTGGTTATGTATATGATCCAGAAAAAGGAGATCCAGATAGCGGAATAGCTCCAGGAACAGCTTTTGAAGATATTCCAGATACATGGGTATGCCCAATATGTGGAGTTGGAAAGGATATGTTCCAAAAACAAGACTAATAGTAAAAAAAGAGTAATAGGAGCATTTTAATAAGGACAATTCTTATTAAAAATGCTCCTAATGTTTTTATGTTATTTTTATTTTGCTTCTTAACATATTTTGAAATTCTTTTTCAAAAATGTCATATCTAGTGACAACTATGCTATATCACGAATCGACATAAAAATCAAGAAATTTATAAAAGCTTTTTAGAAAAATTTGGACAAAAATGTCAATTTGTGTTATAATATAAAAGTCTATATGAAGAAGGAGGAGAGGTTGAAAAATAATTACAATTTTGGCTACGTCAAACTTCATTTGAAATTTAATCAACGTACATACGTACGCCTCATAAATTTTAAATTCGTTTTCCTTGCCAAAATTTAATTCTTTTCCAACCTAATCTGTGCCTTAAGAAAGGAATGATTCTAAAAATGAAAGTTACTTTTTATTCTAATTTTTTAACACATCATCAAGTTCCATTTTGTTTAGAAATGCAAAAAAGATTAGGTGATAATTTCAAATTTGTATCAACTGTTAAAATCTTTCAGTGGAGATTAGATTTAGGATTCGAAGATTTAGATAAAAAATACGATTTTGTTATCAGAGCTTATGAAAACGATGAAATGTATCAAGAAGCTAAAAAATTAGCTATAGAAAGTGATGTTGTTATTATTGGATCAACAACAGATGAATTGATTGAAGAAAGATTAAAGATGGATAAACTAACTTTTAGATATAGAGCAAGAATATTTATTTTTCCTGATGGCTTTTTTAATACTATTTTAGATAAAGAAAAAATGAAACTATTTTATGGAAGACATATAAAATATAGAAAAAATAAGAACTTATATTTATTATGTGCTAATGGTTATGGAGCTAAAGATTTTAATTTTTTTGGATTATATAAAGATAAGATATATAAATGGGGATATTTTTTGGAAACAAATACATATGATATTGATCAGTTATTAGAAAATAAGCAAAATAAAGAAAAATCAGAGATAATTTGGGTAGCACGATTCATTAAATGGAAACATCCAGAATTAGTATTAAAATTAGCTAGAAATTTGAAGAAACAAAATTATAATTTCCAAATAAAAATGTTAGGCACGGGAAAATTAATAGATAAAGTAAAGAAAGATATTGAAAAACAAGATTTAAAAGATGTAATAGAAGTTGTAGGACAAGTTCCTAGTGATGAAGTTAAAAAGTATATGGAAGAAGCTGACATTTTTATTGGTACAAGTGATAGTAATGAAGGATGGGGAGCAGTAATTAACGAATCAATGAATGCAGGATGTGCGATTGTTGCCAATGAGAAAATGGGTTCAGTACCTTTTCTTATACAGGATAATATAAATGGATTTACCTATAAAAAATATAATGAAATGGAAGATAAGGTAAAAAAATTAATAGATGATAAGGAATTACGAAAAAAGTTAGGAAAAAATGCATATGAGTTTATTACTGAAAAATGGACAAGTAGTATTGCCGCAGACAATATAATAAAATTATTTGATGGCATAATAAATAAGAAGGAGGTAGTTATACCAGATGGACCAGCAAGTAAAGAAAAATAGGTTTAGTGTTATCATAATTGGATATAATATTGAATCTTATATTCAAAGAGCGATTATGAGTGTAGAAAATCAATCATTTAAAAATATAGAAATTATTGTTATTGATGACTGTTCAACGGATAGGACAAATGAAAAAATTGTCGAACTCTCATCAAAATATAATAATATAATTGTAAAAAGACATGATAAAAATAAGAGAGCAGGAGGAGCTAGAAATACAGGATTAGATATTGCAACAGGAGAATATATAGTATTCTTAGATGGGGATGATTATTTAGCTAATTCAGAAGTATTAAGTAAATTAGATAAAACAATTGGAAATGATAATCCTGATGTAATATATTTAGGTTTTAAAATTGAAGGAGATAGAGAAGAATTAGTAATTCCAAATGAGGAAAATTGTACAAAAACATACAGAGCAGCAATAGATAGATATCCAAATCCATGGAGTAAATGTTGGAGAAGAGAATTTTTAAATGAAAATAATATAAGATTTCCAGAGAATCGTTATTACGAAGATGTACTATTTGTTTACAATGGTGTTATGAAATCTAGAAGTTATAAAATTGCTAATTTTGTTGTCCATCATTATATAAGTGGTAGAAAAGATAGTATGACTACAAAGATTAGTCTAAAAAATATTAAGGATACGGTTCAAAATTTAGAAGATTTACTAGTATTAAAAAATACTGAACCTACTAAAGAAATAGATATTATTATAAAAAAAGAAATAGATATGTGTAAAAAAAGACTAGATAAAGTCATGGAAGAAATTTTTCATGATAAATGTGATAAGAAACTGAAAGGAGATAAAAGTGAGTGATAGAATAATAAAATTTTTAACAAGTAATGGCAAAATATCAGTAATATGCGCAGACACAACGAAACTAGTAGAAGAAGCAAGAAAAATACATGACTTAAGCCCAGTAGTCACAGCAGCATTTGGTAGATTATTAACAATAACAGCAATAATGGATACAGAAATAAAAGAAAGAAAAGGAAAATTAACAGTACAAATAAAAGGTTCTGGACCAATTGGAACAATGCTAGTTACAGGATATAATCAAGGCAATGTAAAAGGATATGTTGCAAATCCAGTTGTAGACTTACCATTAAATGAATTTGGAAAATTAGATGTAGGAAAAGCTGTTGGAAATGAAGGGTATATAAATGTAATAAAAGATATTGGCCTAAAAGATCCATATATAGGAGTATCACCATTGGTATCAGGAGAAATAGCAGACGATTTTGCAAATTATTTTGTGAATTCAGAGCAAAGAAATTCAGCAGTAGCATTAGGTGTTTTAGTAGATAAAGATGGAGTAAGGGCAAGTGGAGGATATTTGATAAATCCAATGCCAGATGCAACAGAAGAAGATATAGCTAAATTAGAGCAAGCAATATTTAAAGCAGGTTCAATGTCAAAAATGTTAGATCAAAAATTAACATTAAAAGAAATTGCACAGAAAATAACAGGAGATGACGAGATAAGAATTTTAGAAGATGATATAATACCAGAATATAAATGTGATTGTTCAAAAGAACACATGGAAGAGGCTTTAATTTCAATAGGTAAAGCAGAATTGGAAGATATATTAAATACAGATGGACAATCTGAGCTTGTTTGCCATTTCTGTCATAAAAAATATTTGTTCACAAAAGAAGAATTAAAAGAGTTAATTAGTAAAATAAATGAAAAAAGATAGATTAATAAAAGAAAAAACTTTGAATGATATACGGTCATTCAAAGTCTTTTCTTTTTGGGTATTATGCATAATATTGACAAATTAATAAATTGCTAATATAATTACTTAGAAAAAATGTAAAAGAGGAGAGATAAAAATGGAAGAAAAAATTTATATATTTGGACACAAAAATCCAGACACAGACTCAATATGTTCAAGTTTAGTATCAGAAATATTAGATAAGAAAAACGGATGGAAAGATACAGAAGCAAGAAGACTTGGAAATGTAAATAAAGAAACACAATATGTTTTAGATTATTTAGGAATAGAAGCTCCAGCACTACTTGAAAAAGTAGAAGAAGGACAAGGTGTAGCATTAGTTGATCATAATGAATTTAATCAAAGTGTAGAAGGAATAGAAAAAGCAAAAATATGGTCAGTTACAGACCATCATAGAATAGCAAACTTTGAAACATCAGAGCCATTATATTATACAGCAAAACCATATGGATGTACATGTACAATCTTATTTGAAGAATTTAAAAGATTAGGACATGAAATAGGTAAAAAAGAAGCAATTTTGATGGCAAGCGCAATTATATCAGATACACTTTTATTAAAATCACCAACAACAACAGAATATGATAAAAAAGCATTAGAAGAATTAGAAAAAATAGCAGGAATAAATGTTAATGAATATGGACTAGAAATGTTAAAAGCAGGAACAAATCTAGATGATTTTTCTGCAAATGAGTTAATAAATTTAGATGCAAAAAATCTAGATAAAGACGGAACAAAATTTGTAATTGCACAAGTAAATACAGTAAGTATAGATGATGTATTAAAAAGACAAGCAGAATTAGAAGAAGCAATGAGAAAAGAAATAGAAGAAAAAGGGTTAAAACTATTTGTATTAGCAATAACAGATATATTAAATAGTAACTCAAAAATAATTGCTTTAGGAGAAAAAGCCGAAACAGTAGAAAAAGCATTTGATGTTAAATTAGAAAATAATACTGCATTTTTACCAGGTGTAGTTTCAAGAAAAAAGCAAATCTTACCAAATATTGATAAAAATATATAAAAAAGGAAGAATAATAGAATAAAAGCGAAAAAAATCCAGATAGGCAGTATAAAACTGCCTATATTTTTGATATTGACTTTTTCAAAAATAAATTATATACTAACAAACATAGAGTTACTACTATGCTAAAAGTAGTAACTAAATTAATGCAGTAATTAATATATTATATAAGGAGTAATCTAATGAAATCAAAACAAAAAATAGTTAGTATTATCATTACTTTTATAATATTGCTATTTGCCAATATAAGTCTTGGAGCAGGGACAGCAACAATAACAGTAGAAACAGCAAGACTAAGAGAAAGCCCATCACAAAATGCATCCATATTAGAACTAATATCTTTAAATGAAGAAGTTGAAGTATTAGGGCAAGAAGGAGAATGGTATCAAGTTAGATACAATGGAATAACAGGATACTTAAGAAATGATTTATTACAAGTAGCAAATCAGGATACAAATAATACTAATACAGAAACAAATGAAGGAAACACTGTAGATAGTCAAACTTCAGAAAACACAACAGAGACAAATAATACAACATCAGAAGGAAATACTACAGACCAAACAAGTAACCAGACAACACAAAATACAGATAATACTGCAGATACAAGTAATACAACAACGAACGAAACAGCAAGTAATGAAATAAATAATAATGTGCAAAATGAAAATACAAATCAAGAAACAGAAATAGATATTACAGGTAAATATACAGTATCAACAGATACAAATTTGAAAATAGTACCATTAATAAATGCTTTAGATACAGGAACATTAAAAGCGAATAATGAAGTAGAAATAGTTGAATTAATAAATAAATGGGCTTATGTAAGTAATGATACAATTCAAGGTTGGATAAGATATGATAATTTAGTAAAAACAGGACAAACAACTGAACAACCTCAAGAACAAGAAAATACAACTGAGCAAGAAAGTCAGCAAGAACAAACAACAGAAACAAAAGAACAATCTACACAAACAAAATATGTAAATACTCAAACAGTAAATGTAAGAAAAGAAGCAAGTACAAGTGCTTCAATTGTAACTCAAATTAATATAAATACAGAAGTAGAAGTTCTATCAGAAGAGAGTGGATGGTATAGAGTTAGAGTTAATGGTATAGAAGGATATGTTGCAACTACTTTATTATCAGATACTAAACAAGAAACTTCCAGAGGTGCAACAGAATTTAGAGATACTACAAGTGAACAAGAAAAAAGTACAGAAAATGATACAAGTAGTGAACAAGATAATAATAAAACTGAAGAAAGTTCTAGCAATAATAGTAGTAGTTCTTCAGATTCATCAGCATCTACTTCAAACTCAAATACAGGTTCAGCAGTTTTAGCATTTGCTAGAAAATATCTTGGATATCCATATGTATATGGAGGAGCGTCACCTAGTGGATTTGACTGTTCAGGATTTACAACTTATGTATATAAACATTTTGGAGTAAGTTTGAGTAGAACAGCAGCAGGTCAAGCAAGTAATGGAAAAGCAGTAAAAAGAAGTGAGCTACAAGTAGGAGATCTAGTTATGTTTTGTAGCCCAATAAATCATGTAGGAATTTATGCAGGAAATAACCAGATAATACATGCAGCAAATAAGACTAGAGGGGTTGTAATAGATACTATTAGCTCAGGATATTATAATACAAATTATAATTGTGCAAGAAGAATTTTTTAAATAATAGTGTACAATAGAAGGAGGTAATTTGAAAAGACCAATTTTAATTGTAGCTATTGGATATATAATAGGTATATTGTGGGGACTATACTTTAAATTCAGTATAGTCCTCTTATATATTTTTTTAGCTACTATATATGTTTTCATCAGATTATTTTTCAATCAAAAAAGAAAATTTAAATTATTATCATTTAGAAGATATTTACGATATCTTAAATTAATTTTTACTAAAAATGTATTATTTCTAATATTAATAACTTCTATAATTTCAAATTTAATTGTTTTAAATAAAGAAAATACTAGGAACAATATGCAAAAATATTTAAATGGAATAGATAAAATAAAATTAGAAGCGGTTATTGTTCAAGATGGGACTGATAAAGAATATAAGGACACATATAAAATAAAAACTAATATAAATAATAAAAAAGTATATTTCTATTTAGATGTAAAAAAAACAATAAAACAAGAATTAGAATATGGAGATAAAATATATTTAGAAGGAAAATATGAGATACCAGAAATTCAAAGAAATTATAAAGGATTTGATTATAATAAATATTTGAAACAAAAAAATATATTAGGAACAATTGAAGTAGAAAAAATAGTTTTAAAAGATAAAAAACAGTTAAATGAAATATTTATTTTAACCAATAATATTTCAGCAGAAATAGAAGAAAAAATGCAAAAATTACTTACAGGAGATATTTATGGATTAGCAATTGGATTATCTATAGGAAATACAGAATTTATTGATGAAAAATTAGAAGAGAACTTCAAAAATGCAGGACTCTTACATATTTTAGCAGTATCAGGAACACATATGACATATCTAATATTAGGTACAAGCATAGTATTCAAAAATATAATAGGTAAAAAGAAAACATATATTTTATCAATTTTCACAATATTACTTTATATTCTAATTACAGGATTTTCGGCATCAATATATAGAGCAGCAATTATGGGAATAGTTATGCTAATTTCAAAAATCATATATAGAAAAAACGATGTGTGGACCTCAATTGGAATATCTTTAATTGTATTGCTAATATATAATCCATATTTAATTTTAGATTTGGGATTGCAACTTTCCTATGGTGGAACAATAGGAATAATATTGTATCAAAAACATATATCCAAATTTTTAGAAAAAAAACTAGTAAAAGAAGAAAAAAGCGAAAAAGTACTTAGTAAAATATTGAAATTAGTAATAGAAATAATATCTGTTACAATTTCTGCTCAAATTGTAATAATACCAATAATGATTTATACATTAAATACTGTAAATACTTATTTTCTAATTTCTAATCTCTTAGCAGGTTTAATAATTGGACCACTTACAATATTATGTTTTATATTCGTAATTTCTATATTCGTAAATAGCTATTTATCCACTTTTTTAGCACAATTTGTGAATTTAGGAATCACAATTTTAATATTTTGTGCAAACTTTGGCAATCTGCCATATTCAAACTTATATATACCAACACCTAGTATAATTATTATAATTTTTATTCTGATTTTTTCTTTTCTAATATATTTATTTTTGAAAAACTATTTTGCCAAAAAGAAGAATGCATCTCAAATAAGATTAAAAAATTTAGTGGCATTATTTAAATATAGGGCAAAAATGATAAATAAAAATATAATTATTTTTATTGTACTAATATCGATATTTTTAATTTGCTTTTCCAATTTCTTTTTTAAAAACTTAAAAATACATTTTGTAGATGTCGGGCAAGGAGATTCAACATTTATTGTAACTCCGAATAATAACACTATTTTGATTGATGGAGGAGGTAGCATAAATTCAAATTTTGATGTTGGAAAAAGTACATTAATTCCATATATTTTGGATAGAGGTTATAACAGTATAGATTTAGTTATCATTTCGCATTTTGATCTTGATCATGTCAATGGAATCTTAACTTTATTAAATACTTTAGACGTAAAAAAGGTTATTATTTCTAAACAATATGAAAAGACAGATAATTATAAAGAGTTTTTGAAAATAATATCTAATAAAAAAATACAAGTAGAAATAGTAAAAGCAGGAGACAAAATAAATGTAGAACAAAATATATATTTTGACATTTTATGGCCATCAGAAGATTTTATAATAGATAATGCGATAAATAATAATGCAATTGTTGCAAAATTGATATATGGCAATTTTAGTATGTTATTTACGGGAGATATTGAAGAATTAGCTGAAAAAGAAATATTAAAAAAGTATAACAAAGAAATTTTAAATTCAGCTGTATTAAAAGTTGCACATCATGGGTCTAAAAGCTCATCGACACAAAAATTTTTAGAAATGGTAAATCCTAAGATAGCTTTAATAGGAGTGGGAAAGAACAATAATTTTGGACATCCGAATGATGAAGTATTAGAGAGATTAACAAGTTTAGGCACAAAAATTTATAGAACTGATTTGAATGGCGAAATTACTATTATTGTTAAAAATGAGGGAAAAAAATTTAATATTAAATTTCAAATACCCTCCACACAAGCTGATTAGAAAAATAAAATATAGTTTATGATATATTTTGGATTTAAAAGTATAAAAATAGTAAAACTTACCAATACTAATAAAAACTGAAAGGATGATGGTAAGTGAATAAAATAATAATGATTTTAACTGTAATATTAGTAATACTTTGTGCTGTAATAATAGGTATGGAAGTATATTTGAATAGTAATCCTAAAGTAGCAGAAATAGAAAATAGTAATAATGTAGCTTTATCTGAAAAAGTTACTGATGAGTGTACAGAAGAATGGAATGCAATTCAAACAAATACATTGGAGGCAAATTCATCAGAAATAAGACTTTCTCCAAATTGTTCAATAACATTTAAAAAACATTATACAGGTTGTAATCATACAACTAATGAATATACAAATATACCAGAAGAATTAGTAAATATGGATGAACAATCTGTACAAGAAAGGTATCCAGATTGGGATATTACAGAATTTCAATCAAATGAAGTAATCATGGAAAAAGATTTAGAAGGAGAATGTGGAGAACATTATGTATTAAGGGATATTGATAATACAATAATAGTTTTTAAAGTGGAAAATGGTGTTGAACAGGAATATGAAAAGACAAGTATATCTACTGAATATTTACCAGAAACAGATAAAATAAGTTTTAGAGATGGATTAGAAGTGAATGGTAAAGAAAATTTAAGCCAAGTATTAGAGGATTATGAATAATTTTTAGTTACTAGATAATTGTTCGGACTAAAATGAAATAAGAAACTGTTGGTATAATATATTTTTAAAGCTTCGACGCTTGATTGGAATGAAAATTAGAATTCATTTGGCTTTCGAATGAGGAATGTTCATGGGCAAAATCTTTGATTTTGAGCCTGAAT
>CAJFJY010000036.1 GCA_904384205.1 uncultured Clostridia bacterium
AAAGAAGTAATCTTATTAAAGAAAGAAATGAGCAAACTAGAAAGAAACTTAGGTGGAATTAAAGAAATGGAAAAATTACCAGGAGTAATATTCCTAGTAGATCCTAAAAAAGAAAGAATAGCAGTATTAGAAGCTAAAAAATTAAATATTCCAATAATCGGATTAGTAGATACAAACTGCAATCCAGAAGAAGTAGATTATGCTATACCAGGAAATGATGACGCAATAAGGGCTGTAAAATTAATAGCAGATGTTATGGCAAATGCAGTTATAGAAGGAAAACAAGGAGAAAGCTTTGAAGTATCAGAAGAACAAGCTTCAGATGAAGAAGTTACAGACATGGAACAAGTAGTAGAAGAAGCAGAACAAGAAATAGAAACAGAAAATAAAGAATAATTTTAAAAGCATAAATCAACTAAAATATTAATATAAAAAGCTTTAGTGCAAAAATACATTAAAGTAAGATAAAGTTAAAAAGGGCGAGCTTCGCTCGTGCGAAATCATTCGGACGAAGTGGCTCGCTTTAAAATTAATTAAATAAAAATAAGGAGGAATTTTTAAATGGTTACAGCAAGCTTAGTAAAAGAATTAAGAGAAAAAACAGGTGCAGGAATGATGGACTGCAAAAAAGTATTAACAGAAACAGATGGAGATATGGAAAAAGCAATTGAACTATTAAGAGAAAGAGGAATTGCAAAAGCAGCTAAAAAATCAGGAAGAGTAGCAGCAGAAGGACTAGTAGAAAGCTATATATCAGAAGATGGCAAAGTTGGAGCAGTTGTTGAAGTAAACTCAGAAACAGACTTCGTTGCTAAAAATGAAGAATTCAAAACATTTGTAATGAATGTAGCAAAACAAGTTGTTGAAAAAAATCCAAAAGATGTAGAAGATTTATTAAATGAACCAGCTATATTTGAAGAAGGAAAAACAGTAAATGAAGCATTAATTGGAAAAATAGCAACAATAGGAGAAAATTTAAGTATAAGAAGATTTGCAAGATTTGAATCAAAAGGATTATTAGAAAAATATATCCATGGAGATGGAAAAATTGCTGTATTAATTAATATGACAAAAGGAGATAAAGAAACAGCAAAAGATTTATGTATGCAAATAGCAGCAGCAAGACCAGAATTTGTAAGAAGAGAAGAAGTGCCACAAGAAAGAGTAGACAAAGAAATGGAAATCTTAAAAGCACAAGCAATGAATGAAGGAAAACCAGAACAAATAGCAGAAAAAATAGTACAAGGTAGAGTTGGAAAATTCTATGAAGAAATCTGCTTAATAGATCAAGTATTTGTAAAAGATTCAAGTATGAAAGTATCAGACTTATTAAAACAAAAAGACGCAGATGTAGCAGAATTTGCAAGATTTGAAAAAGGTGAAGGGATCGAAAAGAAAGAAGAAAATTTTGCAGAAGAAGTTATGAAACAAGCAGGAATTTAGTTAAAATGCATTAAAAAGATAAAAAACAGTAAAAAAAATGTAATTTTACTGTTTTTTCTGTTTTAAAAGTGATATAATTATTTCAATTCAAATGAAAGGAATATAAAGACATGAAAAAACGGATTCAAGGGGTTAGTAAATGGAAGAACTTCATAGGCGCAGGATGTTACCAATACGCTATAGGTTTTTATAGCAATGAATATTTGGTAGTAGGAGACATTATAGGAAAAAGATGTAATGAATATGTATCAGATGAATTGTTATTAGATGTACTAATTGAAGAATTAGAAACACTAGGATATCAAGTGGAAGAAGTAGATACTGAATATCAATTAAAAGAAGGCGAAATAAAAATTTATCTTCAAAGAGATGAGCATTCAGGGTATTATCATTTTTTAAAACAAGATGAAACAGGAATCTGGTCACATAAGTATCCTGGAGAAATGCCAATAACAACAGATAATGGAGGTCAAGAAATTGAAAATCCAGAATCAATGATAGAACCACAATTTTATGGGTGGTGCTTTTGTCTGAAAGGAGCTAGCTAATACTAGCTCCTTTTCTAAAAATTAAGAAAATCTTAAAAAATACTATTATTTTTTAAAAATATATGATAAAATGGCAAAGAAAATGAAAAAAAGGAGTGAAAAACTTGTCAGAAACAAAATATAAAAGAGTATTATTAAAATTAAGTGGAGAAGTTTTAGCAGGTCCACAAAAAGTAGGAGTAGATGCCAAAACAGTAGGAGGAATATGTGACAAAATAAAAGAAGTAGTGGATTTAGGAGTACAAGTAGCAATAGTAGTAGGAGGAGGAAACTTCTGGAGAGGAAGAAATGGGCATCAAATGGAAAGAAC
Organism: uncultured Clostridia bacterium; assembly: GCA_904384205.1. Classification (GTDB taxonomy): domain Bacteria; phylum Bacillota; class Clostridia; order TANB77; family CAG-508; genus CAG-269. The sequence goes on from CAJFJY010000036.1 coordinate 2,302, forward strand.
AACAGCAGACTATATGGGAATGCTTGCAACAGCAATGAACGGACTAGCACTTCAAGATGCCTTAGAAGCAAGAGGAGTATATACTAGAGTTCAAACAGCAATAGAAATGAGAGAAATAGCAGAACCATTTATACAAAGAAAAGCAGAAAAACATTTAAATAGAGGAAGAGTAGTAATATTTGCATGTGGTACAGGACATCCATATTTTACAACAGACACAGCAGCAGTATTAAGAGCAACAGAAATAAAAGCAGAAATAATATTACTTGGAAAATCAGTAGATGCAGTATATTCAGCAGACCCAGAAATAGACAAAAATGCAGAAAGATATGATAAAATTTCATATATGGATGTATTAAATAAAGACTTAAAAGTAATGGACTCAACAGCAACTGCAATGTGCAGAGACAACAATATACCATTATTAGTATTTGGCATATCTGATCCAGAAAACATAGTAAGAGCAGTAAAAGGAGAAAAAATAGGGACAATAGTTTCATAAGATAAAATTAATATAAGAGGGGAAAATGAAAAATAATAACCAATGGTATAAAGAAAATATATCACGCAATATGAAAGAAAACGAGAGTAAAGCAAAGCAACAAATAAAATATGAAAAAGCAAATAAAAAAACAGCAGAAAATAGAATAAGATTAGTAACAGCACTAATAATTATCTTAATATTTTTAGTATTTCTCATATTTTTCTATAAGCCAAACTCTATAGACATACTAGAAGAATTAAAAAAGACATTTACAAACTTAGAAATATTAATGTTAGCAATAATAGTAAGCTCAATAGTAATAATAAATTTAGTGGTAAAAGACAAAAGAAATCTAAGTAATTTATTAAAAATAGTATTAGCATTTAACATAGTAGTGTTAATAGTATCATTTTTCATAGAATTTAACTTAAACAAAACATATAACAGTAAAGAAGAATTTGAAAGATTATATGATACAAAAATAGAAAATAAGAGCGACAAAAAATATGTAGATATATGGCAAAGTTTAATAAATATGAACTTAAAAACAAAAACAGAAAAAGAAGTATTTATAGATGAAAACATGACACAATTTACATATTTTAGAATAAGAATATATCTAATATTTATACTTTATGTCATAACACTAATGATAAATACATATGAAATTTCAAAAATTGATAAAAGCATAAAAGGGCAAGAAATCTTAGCAAAAGATGATAAAATATTAAATAAAGATATCTAATTTAAATAAAGTTAAAAAAGAAAGGATTGATAATTATGGATTATACAAATTTAAAAGAAAGAATGGAAAAAACAATAAATAATTTTTCAGAAAAACTAGCAGAGGTAAGAGCTGGAAGAGCAAACCCAGCAATATTAAATAAAATCAAAATAGACTATTATGGAACACCAACACCAATAAACCAAGTAGCAGGAATTTCAGTCCCAGAAGCAAGACTAATAGTAATACAACCATGGGATATGAGCATATTAAAAGAAATAGAAAAAGCAATATTAGCATCAGATATAGGAATAAACCCAAATAATGATGGAAAAGTAATAAGACTAGCATTCCCTGAATTAAATGAAGAAAGAAGAAAAGAATTAGTAAAAGACATCAAAAAAATGGCGGAAGAATCAAAGGTTGCAGTAAGAGCAGTAAGAAGAGATGGAATAGAAGAAGCAAAATCAGAACAAAAAGAAGGAAACATGACAGAAGATGAATTAAAAAATGCAGAAGCAGAAATTCAAAAAATGACAGATAAAAGCATAGAAGAAATAGATAAAATATTAGCAGTAAAAGAAAAAGAAATTATGTCTGTATAGAAAAAGAATTATTATATTCAGAAGGCATTTATATTTTTAGAGCTAAACTGTTTAAACAATATAAATGTACTTTAGAAGGGGATATAAATATGGATTTTAAAAAAGAGCTTGAAGAATATAAAAACAAAATCAATGCAGAATTAGAAAAACATTTAATAAAAGAAAATTGTTACGAAAAAAAACTAAATAAATCTATAGAGTATAGTTTAATGGCAGGAGGAAAAAGAATAAGACCAATACTAGTCATAGCAACATATAGGTTATTTAAAGAGGATTATGAAAAATGTTATCCTTATGCGGTTGCAGCAGAAATGGTACATAATTTTTCTCTTATACATGATGATCTACCAGGAATAGATAATGACGATTTTAGACATGGTAAACCAACAAATCATAAAGCCTTTAATGAGGCAACAGCAATACTTGCTGGCGATTTTCTACTAAATAATGCATATGCAGTAATTAGTAGAGATATAAAAAAGATAAATACACAAGAAATTGGCAATAAAATAAGAGTATTTAATGAATTTTCAAATGCTATAAACAAACTAATAATTGGAGAATATGTTGATACAGAAGACGAAGGAAAAGATATAAGTCAAGAAGAATTAAAATACATTCATGAAAATAAAACTGGGGAATTACTAAAACTTTGTGTAAGAATGGGAGCAATTTTAGCAGGTGCATCAGAATTAGATGTAGAAAACCTAACAAAATACGCTAAGAATATAGGATTAGCATTCCAAATAAAAGACGATATATTAAGTGAAGAAGGAGACGAAAAAGTTTTAGGAAAGCCAGTAGGTAATGATAAGAAAAGAAAAAAATGTACATATGTATCACAATATGGATTAGAAAAATCAAAAGAGACTTTGCAAGATATAACAGGAAAAGCTATTACATGTGTAAAACAATATAATAATTCAGAATTTTTAGTAGAATTAGCAAAATATATAGCAAACAGAGACAGATAATACAATGAACAAAGTGTTTAAATCATTCAAAATAGTTTATAGTAGCAGAACTAAAATAATTTTTTTGGGGGGGAAAAAGATGGATAAAAATAATTTACCAGCACATATTGCAATAATAATGGATGGAAACAGAAGATGGGCAAAAGCTCAAGGAAAACCAGCAAGTTTTGGACATAAAGAAGGAGCAAAAACATTAGAAAACATAGTAAGATATGCAAATAAAATAGGAATAAAATACATAACAGTATATGCATTTTCTACAGAAAATTGGAAAAGGACAACAGAAGAAGTTACAGCTCTAATGACATTATTTCAAAGCTATTTAGACTATTATGCTAAAAAAGCAGATTCTGAAAATATAAGAGTAAAAATAATAGGAAGTAGAGAAGGGCTTTCAGAAAAAATGAAAGAAAGTATTGAGAACTGTATGGAAAGAACAAAAAACAATACAGGTGTTACATTTTCAATAGCTTTAAATTATGGTGGTAGAGAAGAATTAGTACATGCAATAAAAGAAATAGCAAAAAATGTAAAAGAAGACAAATTAGAAATAGAAAACATTAATGAAGAAACAATAAATTCAAATTTATATACTAATTATGCACCAGATCCAGATTTATTAATAAGAACAAGTGGAGAAATTAGATTAAGTAATTTCCTTCCATGGCAATTAGTATATTCTGAATTTGTATTTGTAGATAAAAATTGGCCAGACTTTAAAGAAGAAGATTTAAATTTAGCAATTGAAGAATACCAAAAAAGAACAAGAAAATTTGGAGCAAATTAAAAATATAAGACAAAAATTAAAAAAATATTCAAAAATAGAGTAAACCAATAAAAATGAGCTAAAATAAGAAAGGAATATAAGAATGGATATAAAAAGGATAACATCTGGACTATTAGGATTTCCATTAGTATTAATAATTTTTTTAATAGGGAATAAATATATAGTAGACGTATTGTTAGCAGTAGTAACAATACTTGCAATGGATGAATATTTAAAAGCAATATCAAAAGTGTGTAAGCCAATAAAATGGATAGCATATTTAAGTTGTGTAATTATAGCATTAATACCAATAATACCAAAAGAAGCAATAATTCCAATTACAATACTTGCAATACCAACAATATTATTGATATTATTTGCACACGTAATTGCAACAAATATGAAAACAAGTTTTAAAGATGTAGCATATACATTTTTAGGTATATGTTATATAGTATTCTTTATGAGTTTTATAGCAATAATAGATGGAATGAAAGACGGAAAAATATTAATATGGTACACATTAATAGCATCATGGGGAACAGATATATTTGCATACTTTATAGGCAAAAAATTTGGGAAACACAAATTTAGTAAAGTAAGTCCTAAAAAATCAATAGAAGGTTGTATAGCAGGAGTTGTAGGAGCTTTAGCTATATCACTAATATATACTTATATATGTAATACTTTTTGGAATATGGAATTTTCATATATATATGTTAGTATAATGATAATAATATTAAGTTTAATTGGACAAATAGGAGATTTTGCAGCATCAAGTATAAAAAGATATGTAGATATAAAGGATTTTAGTAACTTAATTCCTGGGCATGGAGGAATGTTAGATAGAATTGACAGTTTACTATTTTTAGCTCCATTTGCTTATATGTTCTTTACAATAATATAAGGTTGAAAAATAATTACTTAATTCTTTTTTATACAATAGGAAAGTTATACTTTCTTATTGTATGAAAGTCGATTCGCTCCAACGGTTGCACACAAATTTATTTCATAAATTTGGCGCATGAAGAAATTTACGGAAAGCCAAAGAAAAATGTTAAAGTTTGTACAAATTTAAGGCTTTCCGATTTATTCATAAATGATGTAAAATGAAAAAACAATAGTATGATGAAAAAACTTTAGAAGGAGGAATTTGCTTGGTAGCTTTTTTAATAGCAGCGGTAAAAATAATTATCTTATTGGGATTTTTAATTCTAATACATGAAGCAGGACATTTAATCGTTGCAAAAATATGCAAAGTAACAGTAAATGAATTTGCAATAGGTTTTGGACCAAAGATATGGCAAAAGCAAGGAAAAGAAACTAAATATACCATCAGATTAATACCACTTGGTGGATTTTGCAGTATGGAAGGAGAAGAAGAAAGATCCGATAAAAAAGGATCTTTTTCACAAGCGAGTATTCCTAAAAGAATAGCAATTGTAATAGCAGGAGCAACAGTTAATATACTATTTGGGCTAATAGTATATTTTATACTAATAGCTAGTAGCGGAACATATGTATCAAATGTAGTAGATACTACATTAGAAGGATATACAGCAGAGCAAATAGGCTTGCAACAAGGAGACAAAATAATAGAAATAAATGGTCAAAAAGTAAGAAGCAAATATGATTTAGATAAAATAACTAGTAATATAGCTGAAGAAAATAATCAAATAATACTAAAAATAGAAAGAAATGGAAATGTTCAAGAATATGAAACACAATTAACAGAAAAAACAAGTAAATACACAGGAATATATATAGATAAAGAATGCAAAATATCAGCACTAGAAAAAGATAGCCCAGCAGAAAAACAAGGTTTACTAGTAAATGATAAAATATTAAAAATAAATAATGAAGATATAAATGGAGATGTTAATAAAATAACGGAAATAATACAAAGGCAAGGTTTAGGCACATTATTAATAACAGTAGAAAGAGATAATCAAGAAGTAAATATCGAACTAACACCAGAAAATGTACCATCATATTACCTAGGAGTAAACTTGCAAGTGGCAGAAAATACATTTCTAAATCACATAATATATGGAGGAATAGAAACAAAAGAATTTGCCTTTTCAATAATAGATAACCTAAAACAGCTATTCACAGGAAGAGTTGGAATAGACCAAATGATGGGACCAGTAGGAATATCACAAGTAGTTGCAGAAACAAACGGAATAAAAGAATTTATATATCTTTTAGCACTAATATCACTATCATTAGGAGTAACAAATCTATTACCAATTCCAGCACTAGATGGTGGAAAAATACTAATATTGTTAGTAGAAGCAATACGAAGAAAACCACTAAAACAAGAAACGGAAATAAACATACAACTACTTGGTTTTTCAATATTAATAGTATTATCTTTATTTATAGCATATAATGATATTTTAAGAATTGTTAATTAGGGACGTAGCAAATTGAGCAAAATTTGAACGAAAGAAACAGAGCTATTTTAATATAAAAAAGAATCTCAGAAAAATTAAAAATCATTTCTGGGATTTTTTACATTTTTAAAATAAAAATGATACTTTTCTATTTAAAGGTACTTCTTCAACTTTTCCACAGTATCTTCTTGAAATTTTATAAAATCCTTTAAAATAGTTTTAGTTTCTTCAGAAGAATCAGGATTTTGATTCCATAATTTAACACCTTCAATAATACCCATATTAGTACCCTTAAGCATCATTTCAGAAATTTTTGAATTACTTCTATCAGTCAAAGTATTAACTTCAACACTCATCCATCCCATAGCTTTTTGCATAGGATTTAACTGTTCAGGAGTATCAGAATATTTTGTAATTTCAGTATTTACCCTTTGAAGTAAATCATTATAAACATCATATTGATAAAGTAAATCTTCCTTTAGTTTTCCATCTTCAACCTTTTCAGTAACATTAGAAATAGAGTCAAGACCCATTTGAAGCCCTTTTCCTACTTCATTTAAAACATATTTTGAACTATCCATTAAACATAACCTCCATAAATTTAAATTAAAACATTTTACTTATATTAGTATTAACAAAAAAATTAAAAATATTAAAAAATATAGAAAATGGAAGAAAAACTATTTTATTGAGCTAAACAAAATGGTAAAAAATAATTTTTTTACTTTTATAAATAACAAAATTATGATACAATATGACAAAATAGTAAAACAAAGAAACGGGGGGAAGAGAAAAAAGCTGAAAATGTGATAATTTATGCTTTTTTCTCTAAAAAATGTCAGAATTGGATGTAAAAATAAAAGAAAAAACAAAAATAGAAGAAGCAAAGCAAGAACCAAAAAAAAGATATATAAAAGAGATATTTAGTGACTATGAAACAAGAGCAAACATAAAAAATGCAGAGATAAAAGCAATGAATTTATCAAAAAAGAAAAATGTGCTAGATATCATAATAAAATCAGAAGAATGGATAGAAGTAAAAGAAATATGGTATTTTGAAAAATTTTTAAAAGAAAGATTTTTCTTTAATGACATAAATCTAATAATAAAATATACTGAAAATGTAAAATTAAAAAACATAAAAGATGAATGGAGAAATATCATTTGTTATATGGCACATAAATGTCCAATCACAAAACCATTGCTATTAATGAAAAGTGATATTGAAATAAATGAAAATATAATAAATGTAAATATGCATATTAAAGGAGCAGAATTTTTAAAAGCCAAAAAGACAGATAAAGAATTAGAAAAAATATTAAAAAATTTGTATGGCACAGAATACAAAATAGAACTAAAAGAGAAAATAAGTGAAAAAGAAGTTTTAGAGTATAAAGAAAATGCAAGAGTATTAGAAGAAAAAGTAATAGAAGAAATAGTAATAAATCATGAAAATCAAAATAAAGAAGAAAATGCACCTATACCAGAAGAAGTACCAACATTTAATGATCCAGACTATGTAATGCCAGAAAATTTAGAAGGATATGTTCCAGAGATAGAAGTAGAAGTTCCAGACTTAGTAGAAGAACAAGCTGAATATATAATGGGAAAACCATCAAAAGCAAAAGAGAAAAAAGTAAAAATAAAAGACATATCAGCAAATGAAGGAAGAGTAACAATAGAAGGAAGAATTTTAACATGCGAATCAAGAGAAACAAAATCAGGAAAAGGAATGTTAATATTTGATATTTATGATGGTACAGGAACAATTACATGTAAATCATTTGCAAAAGATGCGAAAGAAGGAACAGAGATAAGTGAAAAAATAAAAGAAGCAAAAGCAATAAAGGCAATAGGAAAAGCAGGATTAGACACATATGCAGGAGATGTAACAGTAATTGCAAACACAATAATAAAACTAGAAAATACAGATGTTCCAGAATTACCAACAGAGGAAGAAGATACACCATTAATTTTGGGAATGACACCAGTTATAAATGACCCATTAGTAAAAATATCAGAACTAGGAGTAGATGATGGAAAAGTATCAATTGAAGGTGAAGTAATTGATATGGAAGACAGAGAGTTGAAATCCGGAAAAACGCTTTTAAGTTTTGATATATATGATGGAACAAGCAGTATGACATGTAAAGCATTTTTAACAAAAGACAATAGTAAGAAAGTTATAAAAAGGATAAAAAATGCTAAAGGACTAAAAATTGCAGGAACAGCACAAATGGATTCATTCTCAAATGAATTAACAATAATGGCAAACACAATAGTAGAAACAGAAGGCATGAAAAAACAAACAAGACAAGATAACGCAAAAGTCAAAAGAATAGAGCTACATATGCATACACAAATGAGTCAAATGGATGCAATGACATCAGCAACAGATCTTATTAAACGAGCCATGAAATGGGGAATGAAATCAATTGCAATAACAGACCATGGTGTTGTGCAAGCATTCCCAGAAGCACATAAGTTGTTAGGTGTAGATAATCCAGATATGAAAGTAATATATGGAGTAGAAGCATATTTAGCACCAGATAATACAAGGTCAGTATATAATGGAAAAGGACAAAATATAGAAAAAGCTACATATTGTGTATTAGACTTAGAAACAACAGGATTTTCAGCAACCAATGAAAAAATAACAGAAATAGGAGTTATGAAAGTAAAAAATGGTGAAGTTATAGATGAATTTAGTACATTTGTAAATCCTGAAAAACATATACCAGAAAGGGTTACAGAAGTAACAAACATAACAGATGAAATGGTAGCAGACAGCGAAACTATAGAAAAAATATTTCCTAAATTGTTAGAATTTTTAGGAGATGATAAAGAAACAGTAATAGTTGCACATAATGCAAATTTTGATGTTGGATTTTTAAAACAAAATGCAAAAGTTTTAGGATATAAATTTGATTATACATATTTAGATACATTAAGTTTAGCAAAAGACTTATTTCCTGATTATAAAAAATACAAACTAGGAAAAATTGCAGAAAATCTAGGAATAAAAGTTGAAGTAGCACATAGAGCATTAGATGATGTTGATACAACAGTAAAAGTATTTAAAGTAATGATGGATATGTTAAAGAAAAAGGGAGCTAAATACATCGAAGATATAGATGATGTAGCAGCAAGTGAAGAAGCTAAAAAAGAAGAATACAAAAAATTAAAAACATATCATGCGATAATACTTGCAAAAAACTATGTTGGATTAAGAAATTTATACAAATTAGTATCTTTATCACACTTGCACTATTTTTATAGAAAACCTAGAATCTTAAAAAGCCTATATAAAAAATATTCAGAAGGGTTAATCTTGGGAAGTGCATGTGAAGCAGGAGAGCTATATCAAGCAATAGAACTTGGAAGAACAGATGAGGAAATTGAAGATATTGCAAATGAATATGACTATTTAGAAATTCAACCAATAGGAAATAATCAATTTTTAATCAGAAATGGAACGGTTAGAGATGAAGAAGACTTAAGAGACATAAATAGAAAAATAGTAGCACTTGGAGAAAAATTAAATAAACCAGTAGTAGCAACATGTGATGTGCATTTTATGGACCCACAAGATGAAATATACAGGCGTATTCTAGAAGCGGGACAAAAATATGATGATGCAGATAATCAAGCACCACTTTACTTAAGAACAACAGAAGAAATGCTAGAAGAATTTAGCTATTTAGGAAAAGAAAAAGCATATGAAGTAGTAGTAACAAACACAAATAAAATAGCAGATATGTGTGAACAAATAAGTCCAATATCACCAGAAAAATGTCCACCACATATTCCAGGATGTGAACAAACAATAAAAGATATAGCATATGGAAAAGCCCATGAACTATATGGAGACCCATTACCAGAGATAGTACAAACAAGACTAGATAAAGAATTAGACTCAATTATAAAAAATGGATTCTCAGTTATGTACATAATTGCACAAAAATTAGTGTGGAAATCAAATGAAGATGGATACATAGTAGGATCAAGAGGTTCAGTAGGTTCATCATTTGTTGCAAATATGACAGGAATAACAGAAGTAAATTCATTACCAGCACACTATAGATGTCCTAATTGTAAGTACTCAGACTTTACAGATTATGGTGTAAAAAATGGATTTGACTTACCAGATAAAGAATGTCCAAAATGTGGGCATAAACTAGATAAAGATGGAATGGATATACCATTTGAAACATTCCTAGGATTCAATGGAGATAAAGAACCAGATATAGACTTAAACTTCTCAGGAGAGTATCAAGCAAAAGCACATAAATATACAGAAGTAATATTTGGAAAAGGAACAACATTTAAAGCAGGAACAATAGGAACTGTTGCAGATAAAACAGCATATGGATATGTAAAAAACTATTTTGAAGAAAGACATATACCAATAAATCAAGCAGAAATAAAAAGATTATCACATGGATGTACAGGAATAAAAAGAACAACAGGACAACACCCAGGAGGAATAATAGTAGTACCAAAAGGAAGAGAAATATATGAATTTTGTCCAGTACAACATCCAGCAGATGATCCAAATTCAGATATAATAACAACACATTTTGATTATCACTCAATAGATGCAAACCTTTTAAAACTAGATATACTAGGACACGACGATCCGACAGTAATAAGAATGTTGCAAGACTTAACCGGAATAGACCCAACAAAAGTACCATTAGATGACAAAAAAACAATGTCAATATTTAGTTCAACAGATGCTTTGGGAGTAACACCAAAACAAATAGGATCAGAAGTTGGAAGTTATGGAATACCAGAATTCGGAACAAAATTTGTAAGAGGAATGTTAGAAGATACAAGACCAAAAACCTTTGATGAATTGATAAGAATATCAGGATTATCACATGGTACAGATGTATGGCTTGGAAACGCACAAACATTAATAGAAAATGGAACAGTAACATTAACAGAAGCAATATGTTGTCGTGATGATATAATGATATATCTAATAAAACAAGGATTGCCACCAAACTCTGCATTTAAAATAATGGAAACAGTACGTAAAGGAAAAGCATTAAAAGATCCAGCAAAATGGGCAGAGTATGTAGCATTAATGAAAGAGCATAATGTGCCAGATTGGTATATAAAATCATGTGAGAAAATAAAATATATGTTTCCAAAAGCACACGCAGCAGCATATGTAACAAATGCATTTAGAATAGCATGGTTTAAAGTCCATAAACCAGAAGCATATTATTCAGCATTTTTCTCAATAAGAGCATCAGATGAATTTGATAGTGAAATAATGATATTTGGAAAAGAAAAAGTAAAAAACAAAATGAAAGAAATAGACTTACTTGGAAACAATAGCACACAAAAAGATAAAGCAATGTATCCAGTATTAGAATTAGTATTAGAAATGTATGAAAGAGGATTAAAATTCTTACCAATAGACCTATATAAATCACACGCAACAAAATTTATACCAGAGCCAGAAGGAATAAGACCACCATTAAATAGTATACCAGGACTTGGAACAGTAGCAGCACTTGGAATACAAGAAGCAAGAAAAGATGGAAAATTCATGTCAATAGATGATATGAAAATAAGATCAAAAGTAGGAGACTCAGTAGCAGAATTATTAAAGAAATTTGGATGTCTAGATGGAATGAGCCAAAGCAACCAACTTAGCCTATTCGGCTAATGTTTTGCTGGGCATACATAAAAAGGCGAAGACATAATGCCTTCGCCTAAAATGGAGAGCTTTAATCAAACATTTCAGCAATTAGCTCGTAAAGTTGACTCTTACGAGCCTTGTCGGACTGAAAATGCTGAATCCCAGAATATCTAGGAGAATTATACGAAAGCGTATATACTTCTCCTTCAAGGATAATTAAAGTTGTATTTTCTGCATCAGCAGGAAATACAACAGATGTAATGAAATCCCCTTCTTGGAGTACTTTTAAATCAGGGTGTTCCCTTAAAAAATAATCCCAAGAATCATTTAGCCGTATTGCTTTAGACTTTTTCATCCTGCTTCTCCTCCCGCAATATAAAATTTATTGAATACATATTATCACAAATAATTAAAAAATAAATAGTTTAGCAAAAATATTTTATATTAAGGTTACAGTTGAGAAAGGAATATGAATAATAATGAATGAAATTTTTACTATTAAAAATATAATCATATATTTTATAATAATAAATTTAATAGGATTTTTAATAATGTATATAGATAAACAAAAAGCAAAAAAAGGACATTGGAGAATACCAGAGAAAACAATATTTTTAATAACTCTATTAGGAGGAGGAATAGGTACAATAATAGGAATGTATACATTTAGACATAAAACTCAAAAAATGAATTTTGTTATTGGACTACCAGTAATTACCATATTAGAAATAATCGCAATAATCTATTTTATAGTCATAAAATAAAAATAGACAATATTATAATTATTTCTTTTAAAAATTTTCTTATAAACACGACTTTCCTTTCAAAGCCGTGTTTATTATTATCTTAGACAACAAGACTCTGGGACATCCAACTGCAATATATAATTTCTATGTAGGGTCATGTTCTTATTTTAATTAAAAACATAAAAAGCAAATTACATAATAAATGCAATAAAAATGTAAATAATTGTAATTATTACAGAGAAAAATATACATGTGTATAAAGTGACTCAAAAAACGAAGCAAAATGAGTTGTTCACAAAGTTATCCACAGTTTCCACAATAACATAAAAAACAAAACGTAAACAAAATTAGGATACATAAAAAGAAAATGCAAATAAAATTATAAAAAATAATAGTTGATAAAAATTAAAAAAAGTGATATTTATATATTAAGAAACAAAAGAAAGGAAGTATTAATATGGAAGAAAAACAAAAGGAAATTGAGAATTTAAATGGATTTAGAGATATGAGAATAGTAGATAATTTTTATCAAACATCAAGCTATTTTCCAATGCCTACAACAGAAATAGGAACATTAAGTGAAAGTGGAGAAACAAATTTAGGGTCATATTCTTTGTGTTTTCCATACTATATAGCAGGAAAAGACTATTATGCAATGCTATTATGTTGCAGAAACAGTTCTAATACAGCAAAAAATATTTTAAGAACAGGAAAATGTTCAATTAATTTTATAACAGATAAAAGAAAATATTTTAAAGAAGCAGTAAGATTAGGATATCCAGGAGAAACAACAGAGGAAAAAATGAAAGATTGCATTTTTACACTAGTAGATGGAAAAAGAGCAAGAGAAAATCCAAACGAACAATATCCTAAAATCGTACAAGAAGCATTTCAAGTATTTGAATGCACATGGGTAAGAGAATTAGATGGTGCAGAAAACGATACTGTTCAAGAAGAATATAAACCACCATATCATCAATTTAATGGAATAACAAGTGAATTTGGAGCACATTTCATATTGAAAATAGATGATATACTAATGAAACCAAAACAATATGATGCAATAATAAATGGAGTAACAGCAAAAGGATTTCCACAAGTACCAGTTGACTATGGATATCGTGATAGCAAATATTTCTGGTATACAAGATTTAGAAAACCAATTGCAGAACCAATACCTGAAAGCAAAGGAATAGGATTAGATACTGTAAAATATGCAGCATCTAGAATAGATCCAGATGTAAAATTTACAGATGAAGCTTGTCAAAAATTAGTTAAAGTTCCAAGAGTATTTTTAAACACAGTATTAAAAGGTTGTGTAGCATGGGCAAAAGAAAACAATGTATCTTTAATAACAGAAAAAGAAATGGATCAAATTCAAGATAAAAGAAACAAAGAAAAAAATGGTAAATAGTAATAATAAATATAATGTGAAAATATTTAAAAATAAATCAAATAAGAGCAGTATAGATATTTTATCTATATTGCTTTTTAGTATCTCTTTAAAAATATATAAATATAATATATTAGGAGGGATTGAAAAATTATCTCTTTGAGAGGAATGAAATTAAAATGAATAAAATAATAAGAAAGATACGAAAACACTTACAAAGAATCTCAAAAAATAATGAAATAAACCTAAAAGAACTATATGAACTTGAAAGAAAAGGAGCAATAGTAATTGATGTAAGAAGTCCACAAGAATATAATGAAAATCATATTGATGGAGCAATTTCAATTCCAGAATATGAAATTGAAAAAAAGGCAAATGAAATATTAAAAAATAAAGAAGAAATTATGATAACATATTGTTCCACAGGACAAAGAAGTAAAAAAGCGAAGGAAAAATTAGAAAAAATGGGATATAAAAAAGTATATGTATTATTAGATACACATACTAACTAATAAAATATATAATTAAAAAAAGAAGGATTATTTTAACTTAAAATAAAATATTCCTTCTTTTTTTATTGTATAGGAAAAATCGACTTTTATCTTAACCCTATATGGATTTTTCCGTATACAACAAGGTTAGGCTACCTTAATTCGCCCGAACGAAGTG
>CAJFJY010000037.1 GCA_904384205.1 uncultured Clostridia bacterium
TATTGGAAGTCTATTAAGTGAGCCCTTTTTATATTATCAATGTACAAAAAAATTAAAATTTTTTCAAAAATTATCTTGACATTTTACCAGATGTCTTTACTTTTTTATATATTCTATGCTATATCTCTATTTTTTGTTAAAATTATGTTTTCTTTATTAATATTCTACATTTAATAAAAACAAACCATGTGCTGGCAATGTCTTCCCTGCTCTACTTCTATCCTTACTGTCTATTATTTCTCTTATTTCTTCTTGCTTTATTTTTCCTAATCCAACTTCTACCAAAGTTCCAGAAATTATTCTTACCATATTATATAAAAAACCATTTCCAGTAACTTCTATGTAAATTCTGTTATTTTCTTTTTCTAAAATTTCTAATTTATAAATTGTTCTTACGCTACTTTTGCTACTTGTTCCACTTGCTCTAAATGCCTTAAAATCATGTTCTCCTTCAAAATATTTAGCCGCTTCTTTCATTTTACTTACATCTAATTTCATTGGTATATATGTTTCCAAGTTTCTATAAATTGCTGATTCACAAGATGAATTATTTATAACATACCTATAAGTTTTCTTTTTACAAGAAAGTCTACTATGAAATCTTTCATCTACTTCTTCTGCTTTTATTATTCTTATTGATTTTTTTAAATTCGTATTTAATGCTATTGGTATTTTTTCAATTGGAATTAAACTTTCAGTTTTAAAATTTGCAACTTGACCAAAGCTATGTACCCCTGCATCTGTTCTCCCTGAAGCAAATAACTCTACTTCCTCTCCTGTTACATTTTTTATTGCTTGTTCTATATTTCCTTGAATATTTAATTTATTAGGCTGTTTTTGCCATCCGATTAAATTCTTTACCATCATATTCTATAGTCAATTTAATATTTCTCATAATTACAATCATTCCTTTCTTAAGGCACAAAATAGGTTGGAAAAGAATTAAATTTTGGCCAGGCAAACAAATTTGAAATTTATGAGACGTACGTGTGTACGTTGATTAAATTTCAAATGAAGTTTAACGACGCCAAAATTGTAATTATTTTTCAAGCTTTCAACCTTCCTGACATAATTTAAAAGACTCATTAATAATCAATTTTACATTAATTATTTAATGAGTATTTTTTTATTCTTCTTTCTTGACTTCAGTTTCTTTTTTTACTTCTTCTTCAATCTTTTTGTTTTCATCTTTTTCCTTTACTAACTTATTTTTTAAATCGCTTAATTTGAATTTTTTCTTCTTTTTATCAACAGTAAATCTTTTTGTTACAACATTACTAATCAATATTTTCTTTAAAACATCTTCTCTTACATCTGCAATTAATGTTCCATCTTTTGCAACAGAAACTTTTCCTGTTTCTTCTGATACTACAACTACAATGCTGTCTGATTCTTTGGAAATTCCTATTGCTGCTCTATGTCTTGTTCCTAACTCTTTTGCAATATCATTATCATTTGCAAGTGGTAATACGCAAGCTGCTGCAGCAATTTTATTATTACTTATAACTACTGCACCATCATGTAAAGGCGTTTTTGGTACAAATATATTTACCAAAAGTTGTGGTGAAACTTCTGCATCCATTGGTATTCCTGTTGCTATTATATCTTGAATATTTATATCTCTTTCAATAACTATTAAAGCTCCTGTTTTTGATTTTGATAATTCTTCTGTTGCAATTACTATTTTATATATATCTTCTTTTGTTTTTGTTGCAATATCTTTATCTATTCCAAAAAACTTAGTAAATTTATTGGTTCCTAATTGTTCTAATGCTCTTCTTAGTTCTGGTTGGAATATAACAATAAGTGCTATGACTCCCCAGTTCATAATTCCTGTAAGTATTGTATTTAATATGGTTAGTTTGAATACTCCACTAAGCCATGTAGCAATTACTAAAAATATTATTCCCTTTATTAATTGCCACGCTCTAGAACCTTTTACAACTCTAACAAAACAATATGCTAAAAATAAAACTATTGCTATATCTACTATTATACTTACTAAATTTAATGGATTACTTCCTAAATTTCTGAAATAGTTTAAAATATTGTCAGTCCATGACACTTCCATTCCGCTTTCCATTTATTCACCCACTTTATTTCTATATTAATGCAAATATTAATGTTCCTAATGTTGCTGAAACCATTAATAATGCTAAAACACCAGCTGTAATTTTAACAAAAATTCTTCCTTTATTAAATTCTTTTTTTCTTTTTACTTCTTCTTTATCTACATTTTGTTTTTTCATAATTAATATCATTCCTTTCGTAAAGTATAAATTTGATATTTTCAATCATTCATTTAAAATTATACCACCAAATTATAACAAAATTCAACACTTTTTTAAAATTACCTACTATTTCCTATTTCACAAATTTCATAAAAATCTTTTTCCACTTTTTTTGCTTTTTCTGTATCATTTGAATGTATATATGCAATTACTTCATTGTTTTTTACAAAGTCTCCAACTTTTTTAGTTAATACAATTCCCACACTATTATCTATTTTATCATCTTTACTTATTCTTCCTGCTCCTAGAAAACATGCCATCTCTCCTATTTCTTTTGCTGGTAAATTTGTTATATAGCCTGAATTTTTACTTAATATTGGTACAATAAATTTTGATTTTGGAAATTTGTCCAAGTTTTCAATATATGATATATCTCCTCCTTGAGTTTTTACCATTTCTATAAATTTAGCATATCCTTTTCCATTAGATATATTTTCTAGCATCATTTCTTTGTTTTTTTCTAAATCATTGCCAAGTCCTGCAAGTTTTATCATATTTGAACCTAATTCTAAAACTACTTGTTTTAAATCTTCTGGCATATCACCTTTCAAAAATTTTACTGCTTCTATTACTTCTAAATTATTTCCAACTGCAAATCCCAATGGCTCGTCCATTTTTGTTAAAATACATACAACTTCTCTATTAACCATCTTTCCTATTTTTATCATTTCTTCTGCTAATTTTTTTGCATCTTCTTCACTCTTCATAAAAGCTCCATTTCCCACTGTAACTTCTATGACAATTTTTTGAGCTCCACTTGCTATTTTTTTGCTCATAATACTAGAAACTATTAATGGCATACTTTCAACACAATTTATACTATCTCTTAATGCATACAATTTTTTATCTGCTGGAGCTAGATTAGCAGTTTGTGAAATCATACTTATCCCTATTTTTCTTACATTTTCTTTGAATTCGTCTATTCCTATATTTGTCCTATAACCAGGAATTGATTCTAGTTTGTCTACTGTTCCTCCAGTAAATCCTAAACCTCTTCCTGACATCTTTGCAACAATTACTCCAAGTGACGCAACTAAAGGTAATAGAATTAATGAAACTTTATCTCCTACACCTCCTGTTGAATGTTTATCTACTATATTTTCTGATAAATCTGATAATTCTAAAACTTCCCCTGATTTTGCCATTGCCATTGTCATATCAGATGTTTCTTTTTCTGTCATTCCATTTAAATAAATTGCCATTATCAATGCAGAAGCTTGATAATCAGCAATATTTCCTTTGGTATATTCTTCTATAAAGAAGTTTATTTCTTCTGTACTTAGTTCTTTTTTGTCTCTCTTTTTTTCTATTATTTCTAATATATTTAGTATTTTCATATATATTCTCATTCCTTTAATTTAACTTTCATAAGATTATGTTCTGATTTAGTAATTATAATAATTTAATAGTTAAAAATAATTTCGCTCTCGAATATAATAATTTATTAATTTTTCCGTCTCCCCATTCTAACAATTCTAGCAAAAGTTTTTCAAACTTTTGAGAATTGTTGAACGGTCCCCACAAGCCCCTCCAAAATTAATAAATTATTATATTCTCACGCTATTGAAGTTTTAAGTACATTAAATTATTACAATTACTGAATAGTTTAAACAAAATTCTTAGTAAATGATCTCCTATGTATTGGACATAGTCCATATTCTTTTATGGCTGATATATGAGCAGCAGTACCATATCCTTTATGTTTAGCAAAACCATATTGAGGATAAATTTCATCCCACTCTCTCATTATTCTATCCCTTGTAACTTTTGCTACAATTGAAGCAGCTGCAATAGAATAACACTTTGCATCCCCTTTAATAATAGATTCATATGGTATACCTTTTGTATCAATATGTTCTAATGCATCTATTACAATTAAATTTGGTTTTACATCTAAACCTTCCACTACACTTGTTACCCCTTTTTTAGTTGCATTTAATATATTTATCTCATCAATTACATCTTGTCCTATTATTGCAACAGAATAACTAATAGCTTCATCTAAAATTTTATCATATAATAATTCTCTCTTTTTTTCAGAAACTTTTTTTGAATCATTTACTCCTTCTATAAAAGAATTTTTCGGCATTATAACCCCTGCAACGACAACAGGACCAGCAAGTGGTCCTCTTCCAGCTTCATCTATTCCACAAATTTGTTCAAATCCTTTTTTGTGCAAATCTTCTTCTATAATTTTTAAAGTATTTAATCTTTCTATTTCTTTTTCTTTCATCTGATTGCTTCCTTTTTATTTTTATTCACTCAAATCTCGTATATCGTCAAGACAATATTTTACTGTTCCGTCAGAAACTCTTATCCCTTCTGTATTGTATATTTTTACATCAGCCCCTGTAACATCATAAGCAATAATATACCATCCATCTTCATCATTAGATGTAATATCTCTTATTCCCATATTATTCAAATCTTCTTCACTTAATTTATACACAGAGTATTTAGAATCGATATTTAAATGACTTACTAATGAATCTGTATTTTCTATCTTTGTACCAACAAGCATAGATGCAGATCTATTTTTCATTTCTTCTGTTGCTTCACTTGGATTTACTCCTAATTCATGACTAGCATTCTCTACATACTCTCTGCCTTTCGCTTCTATTAATAACATATTTGTTTTTAAACTTTGTAAATTTGCATTTTTTATTGTATCTGTTCCTGTATATACTACAATAGAAGCTATTATAAGCAATACTATTACTGTTATAATTAATGCTACTAATGTTATTCCTTTGTTATTCATTTTACTTCATTCCTTTCGATATATAGCTAATTTTAGTATTTTTAGTCTGTTAAAACCTGCCCCCGATAAACCATTTTTGGTCTATTGAGACATGTCACTCATGAACCATTTTAGAATATTTTAACATACGCGTATTAAAAAATCAATTAAAAAATTATATTAAGTGACTTGAATTGTTACATTTTTTTCACAAAATATTCACAAATTTATTGTATTCTATTATCGATTTAGGTTATTATAATTATAACTGTAAAATATATAAAATTAATAGGAGGTCCTAAGGTTGAAAAATAATTACAATTTTGGCTACGTCAAACTTCATTGAAATTTAATCAACGTACACACGTACGCCTCATAAATTTCGAACTCGTTTTCCTTGCCAAAATTTAATTCTTTTCCAACCTGATTTGGGCCTTAAGAAAGGAATGTGATTAATTATGGGAGAAAATGAAAAAGAAAACCAAAAAAACTCAAAATTCATAACTGTAAATGACACAAACAAATACAATGAAAAGAAGGTTAAAAATAAATCTGGGTTTGGAAAAACTGTATTACTACCATTTTTTAGTGGAGTAGTAGGTTGTGCACTTGTTATTGGAACATGTTTTGGAGTTCCTTCAATAAGATCTGCTATAATAGATGATTCTGAAAGTTCTTTATCAAATACATCTAATAACAATAATCAAAATTCTGGATATGTTTCTCAAATAGCTCTTTCAAATTATTCAGATACAGCAGTTTATGCAGCTAATAAAATTTTACCATCAATTGTTGGTATAAAAGTAGAATATACTGTTAATAATCCTATAATGGCTATGTTTGGTCAGACTTCTACTTCTAATGCAACTGCAACTGGATCTGGTATTATAATTAGTGAAGATGGTTATATTTTAACTAATAATCATGTTATTTCCACTGGTAGTGATGATATTTCAAATAGCGATTCTTATTATCAAATTTCAGAAGCTAATAAAATAACTGTAACATTATTTGGAGACACAACAGAATATGAAGCTTCTATTGTTGGTAAAGATGAAGAAACTGATTTAGCTGTTATAAAAATAGATAAAACTGGTTTAACAAAAGCTGAATTTGCTGATTCTGATTCTATAAAAGTTGGTGAATTTGCAATGGCTGTTGGTAATCCAGTTGGAATGGATAGCACTGTAACTTGTGGTATAGTTAGTGCTGTAAACAGAGAAGTTACAGATTCAGATGGTAAAAAATATACTTTAATTCAAACAGATGCTGCTATTAATTCTGGAAATAGTGGTGGTGCATTAGTTAATAGTGAAGGAAAAGTTATTGGTATTAATACATTAAAACTTTCTGGTACAGGTATTGAAGGCATAGGTTTTGCAATCCCTATAAATTCTACAACAGATATAACGAGTCAATTAATTGAATATAGCAAAGTTAAAAGGCCATATATTGGTATCACAGGAATGGATTTATCAGAAGACCTTGCAAAAGCAAACAATTTAGTTGTTGGTGTATATGTAAAATCAGTTGAAGATTTTTCAAGTGCTGAAAAAGCTGGAATCAAACCTGGTGATGTAATTATTGAAGCAGATGGAACTAAAGTAACTACTATGGATGATTTGAATAAAATTAAAAACTCACATAAAATCGGTGATGAAATGAAAATTAAAGTTAATAGAGATGGTCAAGAAAGAGAATTAACAGTAACACTTGGAGAACAACCTTAATTACGAGATAAATTTTTATTACTTTTCACTTTTAATTCACACAATGGACAAAATTACTGTTTATAATACAAACATAATCAGTTACAAAGACTGATTTAAAATTAAAAACATCCCCTTTTATTTTCAAAGAAAAAGAAGCTCAAAAGCTTCTTTTTCTTTTATATATTAAAATACTATTATATCCATTTCACTTGTTAAAGCATTATTACCATAGGCATATATAACATACAAATTTTGATTATGAACAAAGAATATATTTGAATTTTGTATATCATACATATCACTATTTATATCTCTATTATAAATATTGTAACCCAAAGCTTGTAAATCCTCTGCATTTTGTTGTTCCTGTGCAATTTGATTATCTATTCTTTTTTGTACTTCAGATTCATCCAATCCTAGTAAGCTTATTTCATCTATTAGAGTAATTTCCTTATTATTTATCAAATCAAAATTATATGTTTGTACAATATCTTGTTGTGGATTAGAACCTTGTTTTAAATTAGATCTGATTATTAATGACAAAATGTTATTTTCTATAAAAGCTTCATATTCTACTTTAAAAATTATATTTTCGCCTTCTGTCTGATATACACTTTCCGCTTTTTGCACAAAAATATCATTTATCTCTTGGTTATATCCTTTTATTATTTCATTATCAATATTTATATATGGAATATTTAAATCCAAATCATAATTTCCATCTGACTTTTCTTGCTTAGAATATTGATTATATACTATATCTTGGTTTTCATCTATTTTAGTTACTTGAAGTTCTGAATTAGAAATTTCAATGCTATTATTAAAAAGATTATCAAAATTATCAATAAGTTCTCTTTGTTCTTGTTCCGTTTTATTCTTAATATTACTAATTCCAAAAAGTCCGTCTGTAAAATCATTTCCAAGCACTATTATACAAGCTACTACCACTAGTGCAATAACACAAATAATTATTGAAACTATATATATAGTTATTCTTCTTTTACTTATTTTTTCTTTATCTGGTATATTTATATTCATTAGTATAACCTTCCTTTTTCTAGGACAAATCTAGCTTCGCCAGACCTTTTCTCTTCTTTTTAATTTTTGTTACATTGATTTAAGGTCTAGCAAGAAGCGTATAAGATTTGTCGACGCGAAAAATTGCTTTGCAATTTTTCTGTGCATCTATATAATTTTACATTATAGGAAATTACATTTCTTATAATGTAAAATTATATCATCTATAAAATTTCTAGTCAATACTAATATTTTACAATTCAAATTCTTGACTATTTGCACATTTTAGGGTATTATATATATATTGAAATTTAATATAGAAATGAGGAATTTATTTATATGTTATGTTCAGAATGTAATAAAAATGATGCTGTTATTTTCTTTGAAAAAATGGAAGATAACAAAAAGAAAATAGAGGGACTTTGTTTTGATTGTGCCAAGAAAAAAGGCATTGACCCAGTAGAAACTTTAAAAGCTCAAAATAACTTACTTATGCAAAATAATCCAAATATAAATAATATGTCTAAACAATTTGAAACAATATTCAAAGACTTAGCAGAAAATCTAAATCTTGAAGATTTAGGGAATTTTGAAGGTGCAATAACTTTCGGAAGTATAAACAAAGATAATACAGATGATGAAAATGATGATGGAATTTATGATGATGAACAACCTAAAATTGCAGGAGCAGCCATACCTTTAGGCTCAATATTTTCTAATATGTTTAATCCATCAAATTCAACAATGAATAGTAATGAACCAGACAATACTAATCATCAATCTAGTTTTGGAAAGAAAAGAATTAAAGTAGAAAAAAAGAAAAATCAAAAACAAAATAAAAAGAAAAAATATTTAGACACATTTGGAACAAATTTAACTAATAAAGCTAAAAATGGCGAATTAGATATAGTTATAGGTAGAGATAAAGAAATTCAAAGGGTTATACAAATTTTAAATAGACGTTCTAAAAATAATCCTTGCTTAATAGGTGAACCAGGTGTTGGTAAAACTGCCATAGCTCAAGGTCTAGCAATAAAAATTGCAAATCAAAATGTTCCAGCTAAACTATTAAATAAAGAAGTTTATCTTTTAGATATGACATCAATAATCGCTGGTACACAATTTAGAGGTCAATTTGAAGCTAGAATGAAGGGTATTATTGACGAATGTAAACAATATGGAAATATAATTTTAGTAATTGATGAAATACACAATATCATTGGAGCTGGTGACGGTGAACATTCAATGAATGCTGCCAATATCTTAAAACCTGCCCTTTCAAATGGAGAAATACAATTAATAGGTACAACAACTCTAAAAGAATATAGAAAATATATTGAAAAAGATTCTGCTTTAGAAAGAAGATTCCAACAAGTTTTAGTTGAAGAGCCAAATATAGAAGATTCTATTGGAATCTTAGAAGGAATCAAAAAATATTATGAAGAATACCACAAAGTAAAAATATCTTCAGATGTTATAAGACAAACTGTAATTATGTCTGAAAAATATATCCATGATAGATTTTTACCAGATAAAGCAATTGACATACTAGATGAAGCATGCTCAAGAATTAACTTAGAAAACAAAGATTTATTTAACCTAGAAATGTTAAAAAGAGAACTAGAAACAGTTCAAGCTGAAAAAGAAGAAGTTGTTGCTGCTGATTCTACTGAAGATTACCAAAAAGCTGCAGATTTGAAAACTCGTGAATGTCAATTAATAGAAGAAATTGATAGAATAAATAAAAAAATGAAATTAAAAAATTTAACAGTACAAGACATTGCATCAGTAATTGAAAGCTGGACAAAAATTCCTGTTAAAAAAATTACTGAAGCAGAAACACAAAAGTTGTTAAATCTAGAAACAAATTTACACAAAAGAATTATCGGTCAAGATCAAGCTGTAAGTGCTGTATCTAGAGCTATTAGGAGAAATCGTGCAGGACTTCAAAGTACAAAAAGACCACCATCATTCATATTTGTTGGACCTACTGGTGTTGGTAAAACTGAACTTGCTAAAAGTTTAGCTTATGAAATGTTTGGTTCAGAAGATTCAATTATAAGAATAGATATGTCTGAATATATGGAAAGTCATTCAACATCTAAATTAATTGGTGCACCTCCAGGATATGTTGGATATGATGATGCAGGTCAATTAACTGAAAAAGTAAAAAGAAAACCATATTCTATTATTCTTTTAGATGAAATAGAAAAAGCACATCCAGATGTGTTTAATATTCTTCTTCAAGTATTAGATGATGGTAAATTAACAGATAGCCAAGGCAATACAGTAAGTTTTTCTAATACAATAATCATCATGACTTCTAATGCAGGTTCTAACTTAAATAACAATTCTATTGGATTTGGGAAACAAACTTTAGATAAAAATAAGATTGAAGATAGCTTAAAAGAAGTATTCAGACCAGAATTTTTAAATAGAGTAGATGAAATAGTTGTATTTGACCCATTAACTACTGATGAGTTATTAAAAATTGTAGATTTAATGTTAAATGATACAAGAAATGCTCTTAAAGAAAAAAATATTACATTAGATATTTCTGAAGAAGCAAAACAATTTATTTTAGAAAAAGGAACAAATATAAAATTTGGAGCAAGACCTTTAAGACGTGCTATTCAAAGATATCTTGAGGACGAAATTTCAGAAAAAATCTTACGAAGCGAAATAACTGACGGACAAACAGTAAGTGTAACTTTATCAAATAATGAATTACAGTTTAATACTTTATAATGATAGGAGAATAAATATGTTAAAAAATGTACCAAATGCCCTAACAATAGTCAGATTTATACTCATACCAATAATATTATATTTCATATTTACTGGAAATTATCTATTAGGTTTTGTATTTTTCACTATATCAGGATTAACAGATATTTTAGATGGAACTATTGCTAGAAAATTTAATTTAATATCCAATTTTGGAAAATTGATGGATCCTCTAGCAGATAAATTAACTCAAATATCTGTACTTGCATCATTAGTTATAAAAGATATTATCCCAATTTGGATATTAATCATAGTAATGGCAAAAGAACTAATTATGATAATTGGAGCTTCTTTCCTTTATGGAAAAGATGTAGTTGTATATAGCAAATGGTTTGGTAAATTAGCAACTGTACTATTTTATATAGCAATAGTATTTTCACTTATAAATAAACAATTCGATTTAACTGGCATATGGGCACAACTAGATATAATATTATACTGTATAGCAATAATTGCAACTATATTTTCACTGGCAATGTATATAAAATGCCTATACCAAAGAGGATTTATAGATAAAGATGATTTAAAGAAAGAAAAACAACAAGTAATTATAAAAAGAGAACATAACGACAAAAATTAATGACAAAGGGGACGGGGCATTTTGGCAATTTTTAAATTGCAATATTTATTACTAAATTATATTATTTTATAAAATTCTGTTCATTTCATTCAAAAAGAAATTGTAACATTTACAGATGAGCCTCTTTCATTCAGGCCCAAAATCAAAGATTTTGTCCATGAACATTCCTCATCTGAAAATATAACAATTTCTATTTTTCATTCCAATCAAGCGATTTTTATAAAATAATATAATTTAGTTGAAAAGTTTAAATTTGAGCTAGTTGTCAAAAATCTACGTCCCCATTGACAACTTTGACAATTATAGTTTTTCAAGAAATTTTTTCTTTATTTTGTCAGATGAATGTACATATCTACTTAGTGTTATATTTACATTAGAATGACCCAATATTTCACTTAAAGATTTGGCATCCATCCCTACTTCTATGCAATATGTTGCAAATGTATGTCTCAAAATATGAAATTTATATGGCTTTACTTTACATTCTGATAGAAAAATCTTAAATAAGTTTTGATAATTACGTGGTTCAACATATTTTTCACTTGAGCCAGTTAAAAAATAATCTTCATTTTTATAATCTTTTTTTAAAGGTTTTAATATTTCATACAATTTATTATTTATGGGTACTCTTCTAACAGAACTATTTGTTTTAGGTGAATTTATAATTATTTTAGAATTATTTTCTTTTTCCATATAAATTCTTTGTAATGTTTTTCTTACATATATTATTTTTTCTTCTATATCTATATCTTCCCATTTCAAAGCACATAATTCTCCTATTCTAAGACCTGTATATAAACAAACTACTACTCCTAGACTTTTTAATGTGTTTTGTTTTAAACAATATCTTTCTAATTTTCCTTTCTCTCTTTTATTTAATACTTTAATTTTAGTAACATTTAATTTCGGCATATTTATTGATTTCAAATTTATAGTAAATTTATATTCATCTTGAGAATATTTTAATATTGATTTTAATACATTTCCTATATCTCTTACTGTTTTTACTGACAAATTTATTTTTAATTTTTGAACAAATTCATTATAATTATAATCTACTAATTTACGCAAATTTGCATCTTTAAATGTTGGCATTAAATATTTATCAATTATAAACATATAATTATAATATGTAGATTCTTTGATAGAAATCTTTTTCATCTCTAACCATTTTTTTGCAATCTCCTCAAACTTTATTTTTCTCATTAGTTTATATTTTTTTACTTTTTTCATTAGTCCCATTATTTTTCCTCCTAATTTATATCTTTTGTTATCTTCCTTATTTTATATCTTCCCCCTTTTCATTATTTACAACCCCTTTAGTATCCTTTCAAATTTAAAAACACCTAGGAATTAAATTACTACTAGGCATCTTAATATGGTTATATAACTCACTGTACAGAAAGTCAACACATTATAATATAAATAGTATTATTTAGATTACAACTCAGTACTAAAAAAATATAAACGCTTCCAACATCCCCTCTAAAATTAATAAATTATTATATGTCCACTCTATTTAAGTTTTAATTCTACTGAACTGTAAGTTATTTAGAAATCAAATTTTCACTTGCTTAAATTTCTATAACTTATTAATTTTTTATCACATTTAGTTATATTTAAATTTAGTAATTCTATATTTTCTTTAAATTCTTCTAATACTTTTTCTAAAACTTCTTTTTTAAATTTTTCAACAATTATACATATCTTAACATTAATCTCATCCACATATTCTGTTTTCAATGATAATATATTAATATCTTTCTCTTTTAATTTATTTATAATATCTAATACTAGATTTTTTCTATCTTTTGCATATATTTCTATGTTTATATTCTTATCTTTTTGATTACATTCTTCATCTTGATTTATCATTTTCAATATTTCGCTTTTCGCTTTAGCTGTCTTAACCAAATTCAACCAATTTTTTTCTGCTATTAATTCTTTATCACTCTCATATATCTCTACTATATCGCCATCTTTCAATTCCGCAATAACAGGCATTTCCATATAATTTACTTTTGACGCTATAAATTTATCTTCTATACTTTCTTTTATCTTAAAAATAAAATCTAATACTGTTGCTCCTTTAGGTAAAATAATTAATTCTCCCTTTTCAGAAAACACATAAACTTCATCTTCATATAACTCAGTTTTTAATGTATTTAAAAATATTTTTGGATTATTTATTTCTTTTTCTAATTCTATACTATTTTTTATTCCTAAAAATTTATCTTTTACAAAAAGATTATCTGAAAACAATTTATTTTCATTAACATATGAAAAAAATGCTAGTATTCCATATTTTGAAACCTTATGCATATCACAACTACAGATATGTACTTCAAAAACTGTTCCATCATCATTTATTAATATACTTTGCAAAGCTTCATACATATTATCCCTTGGTGATGCGATATAATCTTTAAATGTACCTGGTATAACTTGATAATTATTATTTATTAATCCCGTTGATATATAACAGTTTTTCCTATTTCTTAATATAATTTTTAAAACAAATAAATCTTTTATTTCGTCTATATTACCATCATATTTTTGCATTTTTTTATAAACATTATATACATTTTTTATTTCTATATTTACTATAGATGAAATTCTATTTCTTCTTAATATTGCATGAATATTTAAAATTATCTTTTCTAACTGTGGCATTTTCTCTCTTTTCTTTTTCTCAATTTTATTTAGTAAATCAATATATTCATCTGGATATAAATATTTAAATGCTTCATCTTCTAACCTACATTTCATATCATACATACCTAATTTATTAGCAATCGGTGCATATATTTCTAAAGTTTCTTTAGCAATCGATATTTGCTTTTTTCTATCTAAATACTCTAATGTAGTTATATTATGAAGTCTATCTGCTATTTTTAATAATATAACTCTAATGTCTTTATCCATTGCAATAAAAAGCTTTTTATAATTTTCTGTTTGCCTTTCTTCATTTGTTGCAAAGCTATTTGTTAGTTTAGTTACTCCTTCTACAATATCTGCAATTTCTGCTCCAAATTTTTTGGATATAACTTCATATGTTGCATTTGTATCTTCTACTACATCATGTAACAAAGCAGCACAAATAGTCGCTGTATCTAATCCCATTTCAGCTACTATTTGTGCTACATTTAGCGGATGTATAATATATGGCTCACCTGATTTTCTTTTTTGATTTTTATGCTTTCTATATGCAAACTCATATGCTTTTCTTATTAATACTTCGTCTATACTGTAATTCCTCCTTTTTGCTGTTTTGATAACATCTTCGATTACTAAATCTGAAATAATAATCACCTCTATATATAGTTATAATTGATAATTTTAAATTTTAGTAGCGCGAGAATGTAATAATTTATTAATTCTGGAAAGCGGTGGGGACCGTTCAAAAATTCTCAAAAGTTTGAAAAACTTTTGTTAGAATTTTTAGAATGGGGGAACTGGAAGAATTAATAAATTATTACATTGGAACTGGAAGAATTAATAAATTATTACATTCGGGAGCTAATACTTTACAAATGTATCAAAATTTAACTTTTAAAATCCTCTCTTATAGAGTAAAATCTACAAACATTGTATAATTCACCTTTTGAACTACTAAAAATCCTACCTTCCTTTTTATTAGAATTATAAATCAAATCATTATCCAAAGCTTCTTTCTGTATTGCACATACACCATTTTGACTTATAAAATTTGCCATTTTTTCCTGAATTAAAAAAGTAAATTCTGGATGGACTTCTGCAAGAAGTGGACAATATGTACATCTTATATTATCTTTTTCAAGCCATATTTGAAGCCCTGATCCACCATTTGCACAATATGTATGTATATTATTTTTACACTCAATCATTTCTTCTTTATTTAAAAATATTCTTGGCAATAATATTTTTAATTTCTTTTCTTCTGCTATTTTTTGTATGTTTGATACTATTTCCTTCCACTTCGATGGTTTAACATGATTTAGCCCTACATTCTTATTCCTTAATGCTTCAAAACTTCCTGCGTGAAATGTATACCATCTAATATTAAATTTATTATAAAAATTATCTATTATCTCTTTATAATCATCTTGATTAATCTCCCATAATGTTGGCTGTATTTTTACAGGAATATTTAATTCTTGGCAATAAGCTATTGCATCTTCTATATCTTGCATATTTAATTTATTTGAGCCTTTTAAATATCTCATTTTTTCCTTATCTAAAGTATCTACGCTATAACTTATGTAGCTAATATATGCAGGATCTAAATCTTTAAATAAAGTTTTTGCCGTTTCTAATGCCTTATATCCAGATGTTGAGAACATTACATTAATACCATTTTTTATGAATTCTTTAGCAGCTTGATTACAAAATTTTGTATCGACAGAAACATCTGGATTTCCCAAAATATATGCATTTTTTAAATTAGGCAATTTATCCATTATTATTTTTATTTGTTCCAAATTGCCTTGGTTTTGCTTTCTTTTAGTTATATACCCGTTTTGAGTACAACCTATACAATTACATGTACATCCTTTTTTTCCAAATGTTCCTGTATAAAGAGTCAAATCTGTAACTTTTTCCAACCCTGTTACTTTATTCATAACATGTCCTCCATTAAAATATATGTTTATATATTTTATTCAAGCAATTGGAGAAATATTACTATTTTAAAAAATGTTATTAGATAATAATGTCTCTTAAAACTGTTGGTATAATATATTTTTAAAGTTCTCCTGTTCATTACATTCAAATAGAATTCATAAAGCTTTCTTATGAGCCTCTTTCATTCAGGCTCAAAATCAAAGATTTTGCCCATGAACATTCCTCATTCGAAAGCCAAATGAATTCTAATTTTCATTCCAATCAAGCGT
>CAJFJY010000038.1 GCA_904384205.1 uncultured Clostridia bacterium
AAATTTAACTTCTTGCCTATTTTTAGCTAGTAGCTAAAACTATTTCATTTGGCTTTCAACTTGTTGAATCATTTTTCTAACCATGTTACCACCTATTCTACCAGCATCTCTAGAAGATAAATCACCATTGTAACCATCTTTTAAATTAACACCAACTTCACTAGCTACTTCATATTTAAATTTATCTAAAGCTGACATAGCTTCTGGAACTAATTTTTTGTTACTATTGTTTGCCATTATAATTTCACCTCCTGTAATTACATTTGTGAAAAAACATTTAGCTTTTTCTAATACTAGCATTTGCAATTTTCAATAAAATAAACAGGAAAAATTTTCAAATTTGTTGAATTGCAACTGAACTGAAACATTTTTAGTTACTATATAATGGTCTTTAACAAATTCGAACAAGAAACCGTTGCTATTATAATATTTTAAAGCTTCGACGCTTGATTGGAATGAAAATTAGAATTCATTGGGCTTTTGAATGAGGAATGTTCACGGTACTCGAGGTTACGAGAGGGGCTGAGTGAAAGAGGCTCATGAAAAAGCCTTATGAATTCTTTTTGAATGAAATGAACAGGAGAACTTTAAAATATTATAATAGCAACGGTTTTAGTAAAATAATTTAAAAGATCATTATCTAGTAACAATTTTTAAAAAGTATTTTAAAAAATATTGTAATTTAAATTTATTAAATGTATAATATAAAAATGGAGAAAAGGAGAGAGATATGTATAAATTAGTCGCAATAGATCTAGATGGAACATTATTAAACAACTATGGAGTTGTAACAGAAAATACAAAGAAAGTCATAAAAGAAGCATTAAAAAAAGATATTTATATAATATTAGCATCAGGAAGACCAATTGATTCAATAAAAACAATAGCAAATGAAATAGGTGCAAATAAATATTTCATCGCAGGAAATGGAGCTTTAATTTATGATATGCAAAATCAAATACCAATATACGAAAAATATATGTCAAAAGAAAAAGTTTTAGAAATAGTAAAAATATGTGAAGAAAATAGTATATCTTATAATATTTATACAGAAAATACAATTATAACAAAAGCTTTAAAATATAATGTTTTATATTATCATAAAGAAAACTTAAAAAAAGAAGAAAAAAATAGAACAAATATAACATTAGTAAATGACGTTAAAAGTTATATTGAAAATTTAAACCATGCAAAATTTTTAAAAATAACAATATGTGATGAAAGCAAATTCGTTTTTCAATCAATACTAAAAAAAGTTAGCAAAGTAAATAATATTGATATTTTAGATGTATCACATATGTCAAGAAAACTGATTAAGCAAGGAACAGAAGAAATACTAATAGAATATTTTTATACAGAGATATCTTTAAAAGATGTTGATAAATGGGAAGCAATTAAATTCTTGATAAATAAGCTTAATATAGATAAAAGTGAAGTTATAGCAATAGGAGACAATATAAACGATAAAAAAATGATTAAAGAAGCAGGCTTAGGAATTGCAATGAAAAAAAGCAGTCCAGATGTAATTGAAATAGCGAATTATATTACAGATAGAAATAATGAAGAAGGTGTTGCTAATGCTATAAATAGATTTATTTTGTCTTAATTGTTACAAGATTATTACAAAATTGTTACAAAAATATGAAGTTTTTATAACACAAACCAATATTATTGATTTTGAAAGATGTTTGTTATAAAATAAAGTAAAGGTATTTTGTAAAAAAATAATATTTTTAATATAAAAGGAGGAATTTTCAATGGCTACAAATCCAATGCAAAGAAAGGCAAGAAATTCATTTTTATTAGGAATGCTATTAATGTTAGTAATAGCAGCAATAATAGTAGCATTTTTAATCTTACAAATAAAAAATTATAGAGACAAGGAGGCACAAGAATTAGCAGCAAGTGTAAACATAGCAGTATTAAATCAAGATGTTAAATCAGGACAAATAATTACATCAGACATGTTAACACAACATACTGTAAACAGAAATTTAATACCAAGTAATGCAATAGGAGATGTTGCAACTCTAGAAAACTATAATTTACAAGACAGAGAAGGAAATACAGTTTCTACAAAATATGACGAGGAAAATGATACATCAACAATGTATCTAACAAGAGATGGTAGAGACTACGTGCTTTCTCAAGAAGAAGAAACAGGAAACTACTACATAACAGTAAATAATCAAAGAGAGTATGTAGAATTAAATTCTATTCCAGTAGTTGCAAAAGTTGCTATGAACAGAAATAGTGTTTTAACTAGAGAATTAGTTACAAGTGCAGATAATACAACAACTAATGATGTAAGACAAGAAGAATTTAATATGATAGTATTACCAACACAAATAACAACAGGAGACTATGTAGACATAAGATTAACATTGCCAAGTGGACAAAGCTATATAGTAGTATCTAAAAAAGAAGTAACAATACCAGAAATAGATGGTGTACCTTCAGTAGATACAATATGGATGAATTTAAGTGAAGCAGAAATTTTGATGATTAATAATGCAATTGTAGAAGCATACTATATAGACGGAGCTAAATTATATGCTAACATATATACAGAACCAGGATTACAATCAGCAGCAATTACTACTTATACACCAAGTGCAGAAGTAGACGCATTAATACAAAGCAATCCAAACATTGTTGATACAGCAAAACAAGAATTACGTGCTAGATACAATGCAGACCAAAGAAATAATGTTATAAACAATGCTATTAGAAATAATGCAGATACAGGAGATGAAAGTGTAAGAGCTGGAGTAGAACAAGACGCAACAACAACAAAAGAAAATAGACAAGATTATTTAGATGGACTAGCAGCACAAGCAACAACAACTACAACAACAACTACAACATCAAACACAACTAATACAACAAGTTCATCAAACTAAAAAACAGAAAGGAGTAGCATATGAAGAAGGTAGGATTTATTGGAGTATATGATAAAACAGACATGATCCTAAATTTAGCTAAAATTTTGACAACAATGGGAAATAAAGTATTAGTAGTAGATTCCACTGTAAATCAAAAAGCAAAATATGTTGTACCTGCAATAAACCCTACAACTTCATATGTTACTAATTTTGAAGATATAGATGTAGCAGTAGGGTTTAAAGAGGAAGTACAAATTAAAGAATATCTTGGGTTAACAAAAGAAGAATTGCCATATGATTTTATACTAATAGATGTAGATAGTTATACAAGAATAAAAGAATTTGAGCTAGATAAATCGCTAAAAAATTTTTTTGTAACTTCATTTGATTTATTTTCATTAAAAAAAGGACTAGAAATACTTGTAGACTTAGAACAACCGATGGCGCTAACAAAGATATTATATTGTAAAGAAATATTAAAAGAAGATGATGATTATCTAAATTTCCTTTCATCAAATTATAAAGTAGTTTGGGAAGCGAATAGAATATATTTTCCTCTTGAGAATGGAGATTACGATGTATTAGTAGAAAATCAAAGAGTTTCAAAAATAAAATTTAGACGACTAAGTGCACAATACAAAGATAGTTTAGTATATATTATATTAAGTATAGTAAACACAAGCGAAACAAATGTAAGGAGAGCTATTAAGATAATTGAAAAAAATGTATAAGGTTAGAAAATTTGATTCTTTTCCAACTAAATTTAGAAAGGAATGAGACTAAAAATGGCAATTATAACATTTTTAAAAAATCAAAAAGAAGAGACAGGAAAAACACTCTCTATTGCTGCGATAGCAACATATATGTCTATAGAACATAATTCCAAGCATTTAATAATTACTTCTGATGGCAGAAATGAAAGAATGAAAAAATGTTTTTGGAAGGAAAAGAAAAAAAATAAAATGAATTTTGGTATCTTTGGACCAAATAAGAATAATATTTTCGAACAGCAAAACGGAATTAATGGATTAGTTAAAATAGCAAAAAGCAATAAAATTACTCCAGACATTATAACAGATTATACAAGAGTTATTTTTAAAGACAGGTTAGAAGTTTTATTAGGACCAGAACAAGCAGATAGAGATGATATATTAGGATTATATCCTGACATATTAACAGTTGCAAACCAATTTTACGAAAGAATTTTTGTAGACTTAGATAATAATGTACCTGAAGAAATATCAAATAAAATTATTAATATGTCAGACATAATTGTTATAAATTTAAATCAAAGATTAAGTAGCATAGAAGATTTTAAACAAAAAAAAGAAGAAAAACAAAAATTCAAATCTGCAAAAGTATTATTATTAATAGGCAGATATGACAAATATTCAAAATACAACATAAAAAATATAACAAGGTACTTGGGAGAAAGAAATAACATACTTACAATTCCTTATAATACATTATTTTTTGAAGCAGCAGAAGAAGCAGGAGTACCAGATTTATTTTTAAGATTTAAAAAATTTATGGATCCAGACGATAGAAATGCATTTTTTGTAGAAGAAGTGAAAAGGGCTTCAGAAAATATTATTTATAGGATACAAAACGTACAGAAAGGACAATAGAAAGAAAGGAGAAAAACAAATGACTATAACTAATATATTATTAACTTTAATTGTTATAGTGGCAGGATTCTTTGCAGTTTTTTATTATATCAAAAAAAGAAAAAATGCAGAAGTAGAAAACCCAATAAATATTGATGATAAAACATATACATTAGATGTAATGAAAGAATTTGTAAAAAGAAGATTAGATGAAATAACAAAAGTCAATTTGTATGATATAGGTTTATCCGAGGAGGAACTAAAAAGAAGGAAAAACAAAAAATACGAATTGAAGAAAGCTCTAAAAGGTTGTACCTATGGAGATGTAAATGATAAAAAATATGTAAAAGAATTAATTTACGATTTGCTTTCTACAGAGTATGGTGTTGATGAGACAAATATTTCTAGGGCTATTCCTTTTGATACTCCATCATTATTAACAGCACAAGATAAATTTGATATATTAATATATGCATACAAAAAAGATTATGGATATGAAGCATTAACACAATTAATAAACAGATACAACTTAGCAGATTTAAAATATGTAGAAGGAGACGCAAAACCATCTTATGTAATAATGCCAAAAGAAATTGAAGATATATATGAAAAAGAAAATATTAAATTAAGTTTTTCTGATAAATTATCAATAGTAGTACAAAGAATATATCAACATTATAAAGGATATAGTACAATTGACGAAATTAGAGATATGAACATAGATGGTGTTTCAGGAGGAGTATCAGGTCTACCTGAAAGCTTCTTAAGTCAAGTTGCGCAAACAGCAAGTGGAGATTATTTAAATCAAGTTGCTGAACACAAAGTCCCAAGAGCATGTGACAGTATTTGGATATTCTTCCAAGGTAAATCTATCCGTTTAGCATTCTTATCATTTGGAACAGAGGCAGAACTAAAAAGGGTATGTCAAAACATATATAAATACAATAACCCAGGACAATTGTCAGATACAAATGGTTATAAGATAAACGAAATGAAAGATGGTTCTCGTGTAGTTGTTGTAAGACCAAGTTTCTCAGAAACATGGGCATTCTTCGTAAGAAAATTCGATGTAAAACGTGCTACATTAGAACAATTAGTAAGAGATCCAGGAAAAGAAGATGTAATAAAATTATTAAAATTCCTAGTTAAAGGAGCTAGAATCACAGCAATCACTGGAGAGCAAGGTTCTGGTAAAACAACACTTTTAATGGGAATGATAGAAAATATTTATGAAACAATGAACATCCGTGTTCAGGAAACAGCTTTCGAGTTGCACTTAAGAAAAATATATCCAACAAGAAACATTTTAACATTTAGAGAAACAGATACTATTTCAGGACAAGAAGGTTTGGACGTTCAAAAGAAAACAGATGGTTCTGTAAATATCATAGGTGAGGTTGCAACAGACCCTGTAGCATCTTGGATGATACAAGCAGCACAGGTTGCTTCTAAATTCACATTATTTACACACCATGCTAAAACATTTCCAAACTTAGTTACAGCATTACGTAACTCAATGTTAAGAACAGGAGTGTTCACAGACGAAAAAACAGCAGAAGAACAAGTTGTACAAGTTTTAAACTTTGATGTACACCAAGTAAAAGACTTTAGAGGAAAAAGATATATACAAAGAATCACAGAATGTATACCAGTTGAAAATAAAAATGAATATACATTTGACCATAGAAATGAAAAATCTATGGAAGGAAAATATGACAAATTTTTTGATAATGCTACAAGGTATTTTGAAAAAAGTACAGATAAACAATTATATACATATCGTAACATAATGGAATATATTGATGGAGAATATGTTATAACAAACCCAATAACTAAAGAAAATATTATCGAAATGAGAAATAATATGGATGAAACAGATGTTGAAGAATTTGATAAATTTATTGAAGAACATTGGGGAAATATGATGCAACCAGTATCAGCATCATTAAGTGAAGAAAAAGAAGAACCAAAAAAACGTGGGAGAAAAGCTAAAGAAGTTTAAGTAGCAGGAGGTGAAAATAGGTGTCAAATCAATTAATATATATTATAATGGGAGTAACAGTAGGAGCTTTTCTGTTAATACTGATTGCATATCTTATAATAAGAAAAAAGATGCAAAAATCTGAATATAAGGAAATTCAGAAATTACAAAAAGGAACAAAGCAAAAAACTTTTTCTATGGAGATATTATATCAGAGATTATATATTACCTATGTAAAGATTCCATTTTTAAAAAGATATATATTTAAAATAAGAAGAAGACTAGAAATTATAAATATAGATGATGAATATAACACAAGGAAAGATGCCTCTAAAATATTAACAAAAGCACTTGCTATTTTAATACCAATCATTATTATTAGCATTATAATTACAAGTTCAAACTATCTATTAATGTTTATCGTATTAATTTTCGAATTATTTATGATAGATACACTAATAGATGGATTTGTAGATAAAATAGATGATAACCTATTAAAACAACAATTACAATTTTTCTCAGAAATAAGACATGCTTATCATGAGTTTAATATGGTAGAGGAAGCTATATATCAAGTTTCACAAGATGATGAGCTAGATGTATCTAGACAAGGAGAAAAAATATATGAAATATTAATATCAGATGACCCTGAAACAGAATTGGAAAAATACTATGATGTGGCACCAAACAGTTACTTAAAAGAATTTGCAGGAATCTCATATTTAACAAAAGAATTTGGAGATAGAAAAGTAGATGGCGCATCATTATATTTGAAAAATGTTGACAACATAACACAAGAATTACAATTAGAGATATTAAAAAGAGATAAATTAAACTATGTATTTCAAAGTTTATCTTTTATATCAATAGCTCCAGTAGTATTACTAGAACCACTAAAAAATTGGGCAATTTCTAACTTTTCATTTGTTAAAAGTTGGTATTTAGGAAAATCAGGAATGATAGTACAAATTTTGATATTAGTTTTAACAATGATTTCTTATATATTAGTTAGAAAACTAAAAGATAACGGTTCAATTAATATGAAAACCAGAAATACAGAAAATCCATGGCAACAAAAATTATATAAAAATCCAATAATAAAAAGATTTGTAGATTTATTTATACCAAAAGATGGAACAAAAGAGAGAAGAAAGCTAAAAGAACTAATGAAAAATGCAGCTACACATTTGAAAATTGAATGGCTGTATGTAAACAGACTTACATATACAATACTTGTATTTATAGTCTCAATATTTGTATTTGCACAATTACATAAAATAGCAATAGATTATATATATACAGAGCCGTCAACAGATTATAATTTGATAAGTATGTCTGACAAAGAAGAACAAGAAGCAATGGAAATTACAGAACAAGATAATACATTTTTAGATAGATTTAGAGGAAATATGGATGTAACTAAAGAACAACTTCAAACAGCAGTAGAAAGATCAGATTATTATGAAAGTGCAACAGAAGAAGAAATCAAAACAGCAGTAGACAGAATTTATGAAAAATTGCAAGTCGTAAATAGTGAATATTTAAAATGGTTTGAAATTTTATTAGCATTTGTATTTGCAATAGTTGGATATATGGCACCAATATGGGTATTATATTTCCAAGCTAAAATGAGACAACTTGAGATGGAAGATGAAGTAATGCAATTCCAAACAATAATACTAATGCTTATGAGAATTGAAAGAGTAAATGTTGAAATAATTCTAGAATGGTTAGAGAGATATGCAAACATTTTCAAAGAACCAATATCTCGATGTGTAAACAACTACGAAGCAGGAGCATGGGAAGCATTGGAAGAAATGAAAGAAGAAATATCATATCAGCCATTAGTACAAATTATAGAAAGCTTACAAGCAGCAGTTGAGAAAATACCAATTAAAGATGCATTTGATGAATTAGATTCAGAAAGAGATTACTACAGAGAAAAGAGAAAAGAATCAAATGAAAGATTAATCAGTAGAAAAGCTATGATTGGTAGATTTATAGGATTTGCACCTATGGTAACAATGTTTGTTGGATATTTGATTATTCCATTAGTATTCATTGGATTAACAAGTATGTCAAGTTCATTTAGTGCAATGTCAAGTATGTAAAATTAAAAAATAACTAAAAAATAAGGAGGGTAATGTATCATGGAAAATGCTTCAAAAGCCTTGATTATGGCAGGGGGAATATTAATAGCACTTTTAGTACTTGGTGCATTACTCTTAATGATTAATAATTTATCAGATTATCAAAAAAGTAATTCAGATTTAACAGAAAGTGGACAATTAGCAACTTTTAATGAACAATTTACTCAATATGAAAGAGATGATTTAACAGGTACAGAAGTTATTAGCTTAGCTAATATGGTATATGACTATTCAAGAAGATCTGGTAAAGTTGGAGAATTAGATTATAGTCAAAAAATAACATTAACAGTTAAAATAGATACAACTAAATTCGCAAAAAGAATTTCTTCTAAACCAAGAGATATTAAAGTATTTACAGCAGGAACATATACTATAGGAAAAGATGGTAGTACAGATTTCTTTACTCTAATAGATACTTACAGACGAGAAGAAGAAGATTATTCTTTAGATGGAATGAAAAAATTAGTATCACAAATAGAATCTTTAAGGACAGGCAAAGATACCTATGGTAGAGATGTCACAGCGACAAGTATTATAGGTAGAAAATATCATGGACTTGATTATGGCCCTGAATTAGTAAAATACCTAGAGAAATATCAAGAATATTATTCATTAAAGTCTGCAACATTTAAATGCAATAATTTAGATTATTATTCTGATACTGGACAAGTTAAATCAATGGAAGTTGAATTTGTAGAATAGAGGTATATTATGGAAAATGCGTCAAAGGCTTTAATTATGGCAGGAGCAATATTAATAGCAATAATGATAATCTCTTTAGCTGTATATTTATTTACAGATTTTGGGACAACTTCTGCTGAAATTAATAAAGAAAATGCAGAAAGACAATTAACACAATTTAATACACAATTTACAACATATTTAGGAAGAAATAATATTACTGTATATGAGTTAATATCTGTTGTAAATTTAGCCAAAGAAAATAATAGTGAATATGCAAGTGTAAATAACTATGCAAATGCAGAAAATGGATATCAGATAAATGTTTATTTAGATAATACAACACTTCTATCTACAAAAACACAAACTGAGCTAGATACTTACATACAAAATACAGGATTAGGGGAAACATTATATACTTGTACTAGTGTTACATATGATAATCAAAATGGTAGAATACGAGAAGTATATTTTACAACAAATTAGGTACTAATAATTAGAAAAATATAGAACTTTATGAAAATTTTTTTAAAAGAACAAAGTTGAAAAATGTCATAAAATATGTTATAATTTAAAGGATGGAAGATGAAGAAATTCGTAGTATTTTTGGTTATAGTTGTTGCTATTGTTTGTGCTATAGCATATATGTATCTAAATTTTATAGCAAATAGAAACACAGCAATAACAGAAAATATGCCATATGAGACATATTTAAATAGAGAAATATTTGGTTCTGATTTAGCATCAGTAATCAATAGGGCAATAAATGATAACAATAAAAATAATTTAGAAAAAGATGAAAAAGGACTTTATATAGCAAATGATACAAATTCAATAAAAATACAAGTGAAAATAACAGATAATGACACTACATATGATATGGAAACATTTTATAATAGTGGAATGGATAATTTTATAAAATATTATAATCAAATAAAATTTAAATGTACAAATGTAGAATATCATGAAACTACTAACAAGATAAAATATATGTTATTTGAACAAATTACAAGTTAAGTTTTCAAAATTTTAACTATGTAAATAGTTAAGTTTATAATATATAATAATAAACAAAGGAGGGATGTAAAATGGAGAATGCATCAAAAGCATTAATTATAGCAGGAGCTATATTACTTGCAATATTATTAATATCTTTGGGTATTATAATATTCAGCCAAGCACAAGACACTATAAATAATAGTGGAATGTCACAAGCAGAATTGCAAACATACAATAGTCAATTTCTTAAATATGAAGGAAGTCAAAAAGGCACAGTAGTAAAATCTATGATTCAAGAAGTTTTAGCAGTAAATAATAATGGCTCATCTGTTGAAAAAATTAAGGTAATGTATGGAGGAGCAGATCTAGCAGCATCAACAAATCCTACTAGTGGTATTGATAGCTCACAAACTTATACTGTTACATTACAATACAACAGCAGCACTGGTAGAGTAAATCAAATAAATATAGTATGATAAAAAAGAGGAGGAATGTAAAATGGAGAATGCATCAAAAGCATTAATTATAGCAGGAGCTATATTACTTGCAATATTATTAATATCTTTAGGTATTATAATATTCAGCCAAGCACAAGATACTATAAATAATAGTGGAATGTCACAAGCAGAATTGCAAACATTTAACCAACAATTTGTAAAATATGAAGGTTCACAAAAGGGTACAGTTGTAAAATCTATGATGCAAGAAGTTTTAGCAGTAAATGCAAATGGTTCTGGACATACGATTACAGTAAAAGATGATAATGATGCCACTGTAACTGATACAAAAGATATAGAAGCTGGAACAACATATGATATTGAATTACAGTATGATAATAATGGAAGAGTATCTGTAATAAAAATAGGTGGTTTAACAGTGACAGCTGGGGGAGGAACAAACATAACGTAGTTACTAATAAAATATATATGTAAAAATTGAAATAGGAGGTAGATACTAATGGAAAATGCAGTAGATGCTCTAAAGATGGCAGGAGCAGTATTAATATTTGTAATAGCACTTTCTATTAGTATTGTATCCTTTGGACAAGTAAGACAAGCATCAGATGTTATACTAAATTATAAAGATAGAGAAACTGTATATATTGATGGAGATTATTATTATGAAGCAACAGGAACAGAAAGAACAGTTGGATTAGAAACTATAATACCATCAATATATAGAGCTTATAATGAACAATATAAGATTGTATTTCAATTTGCAGATGGAAGACCAATATACAAATGTACATATTCTTCAGGAAATTATGTAGAAAGAAGTGTACTAGATTCTGCGTTTGAATATGATGAAGCTGTTATAACAACAGAAGATAGAAATCAAAATAATAAAACATTTTTACACTACATTATATATGGAATACAAGATGCAAATTTTAACAATTGGTATGGTATCAATGGAAATAGGAAGATTGAATTACCATATGGAAACCTATATGATAGGTTAAAAAATAAAACGATTACAGAATACTTAGGAGTATATTATCCAGTAGAAACATCAGAATCAGAAACTACTACAGATGAAGATTTTAGTAGCACAGAACAACCAGATGCAAATAAAGTAGAAAAAAGAATCATTACATATGTAATAAATTAATAAAAGGAGGAAATAGAGATGAGTGATACATTAATAACAGTAATTGCAATAGTGTTAGCAGCAGTACTGATGCTAATATTTCCACTAATGACAATGGCAGATAGAACAGATGATGTATCTCAATTATCAGTAGAAACAGCAACAGCAGACTTTGTTGATACAATAAGAACTACTGGAAGAATTACACCAGACAATTATAGCACTTTTATGCAAAACATAACAGCAACAGGAAATACATATGATGTAGAAATTGAGGTAAAAGTATTAGATGAGAATCCAGGAAAGAAAACAGAGCAAGCTCAATCAACAGTAATAGGAGAAAATGTATATTATTCAATATATACATCACAAATATTAGATATCATAGATCCTGACACTGGAACACCTCAAAACTATAATCTAAAAGAAGGAGACATTGTATCAGTTAAAGTAAAAAATACTAATTTAACATTAGCACAACAATTAAAAAACTTCTTTTATACAGTTACGGGTAATGATACATATACTATTGCAGCAGAAAGTGCTGGAATGGTAAATGCTACTGGTAAATAGATGATGATAATATACTAAAGTATAGCTTGTAATTTTATTACAAGCTATTTAAGAATGAAAAGGAAGATGAATAATGAAATTACAGAATCTGGCAGTAATCTTTATAATTATAATCTTGCCAATATCAGTAGTATTGGCTAATTATACAGCAAATAGAGTACAGACATTGAGGTTACAAATTTCATATGATGAAAAATTAGATAATGCTACTGCTGACGCAGTAGAGGCGTTTCAAATAAATACATTTAATGGAGATGAATCAATTTTGGCAAACTACAAAATTGAAAATATAGAAGCAGCAGTAAATGCCTTTTATACATCAGTAAGAACTAATTTTTCAATGAGTGGATATAATAATAAAGCAATAGAGGAATTTATACCAGCAGTTGTATTTATTCTATATGATGGTTATTATATTTATTCACCATACCAGAACACATGGGATGAAGAAACAATCCAATATTCTGAAAACTACAGAAATAGTGGAACAGATGTAAAAACTACATATAACGGGGGGTTATATACAGATAATTCAAGAGAAACACTATTTGGATTAAAACCATATATTTATTATAGTTGTAGGTATGTAAGCGGAAATCTAGATGTAGTAATTACATATTCATTAGATAATTATGTAACAATAAAAGGAAAAAATGGTTCTGAGGCAATTGATGTAAAAGGATATTTATTATCAGGAGTAGAAAAAGTAAATGATTATACATATACATATAATGGAGTAACAATTTCTCAAGGAGGAGAAGGAACAGTTTATGAAAATTTAAGACTTGAAGATGTAAATGGAGACGGAACTATAGATATATTTCCATATGCTTGCAGAAAAATAAATGGTGTAAAATATTATGTCTCTAGAGATGGTTCAAAAGTATTTAGTTTCTTAAATGGTGTAAGACATGATACAACACAATATACTCCAGAACAAATCAAAAAAAACGATAATGCATATAAATATTATGAAGAAGCATATAACTTAAAAACAGTAATAGAAACTACAGAAATAGGAAACTTAAGGACATCAGATGCGGTATTAGTACAAAATAGTGATGATACAACACAAAATGCTTCAGAGTTGTTTGGAGATATTAAGATTTTTGATGAATTACAAAATGGTACCATAGAAGAAGAAAATTCTATGTTCAATAGTCATAGAATGGATGTAATAAAATACTCAGTAGAAAGAAATTTATCTGTTGCAATATCTAATTTTATATCTTCAGCAAGTGCTAATTTCCAAATGCCAGAATTAATGCCAGATGAATGGGATACAGTAGCAAATAATATAACAATGATAACATTTTTACAAGGATTACCTATTGGTGGAAAAATATATAATGGATATTCAATAATAGCAAATAATAGAAATAAGGAACTAGTATCAGATGACTCAATATATATAGTTACACAAGATGGAACATATCATGACATAAGAGATAATGACTTATATGATGGAAGTGTAAGCTTATCTGGAGCAATAGGTAGAAGTGCAATGGATTTTGAGAGAGAAACTATTATAAATGATGATCAAACAAAAAATTATTATTTCCCTGCATTTGTTATTAATCAAACACCAACAGTTTTAACAGGATGTTATGGAAGTATAGTAAGAAGGGAAAATATAAAAGATGAAACAGTATTAGAAGTGGTAAATAGTAGTGGTTCAGGCTCAACAAATATAAAACAAATTTATTATATAGCATTAGGTAGAGAACGATATGGATTATACAGACCAGATAATGATATAGAACCT
This sequence comes from uncultured Clostridia bacterium, assembly GCA_904384205.1. GTDB lineage: Bacteria > Bacillota > Clostridia > TANB77 > CAG-508 > CAG-269. The sequence goes on from CAJFJY010000038.1 coordinate 14,232, forward strand.
TAGGAAAAAATAAACATATAATTTGAAATTTAAATTATATGTTTATTTTTTATTGTATAAACGAAAATTAAATGTAAATAATAAAAATAGAAAACATGTTACAGTTCAGTAATAAATATTTGTAAAAGATTCCAAGATTTAGTTACATTTCACAGCTAATTTAGTAAGATACTAAATGTTTTATATATTATATTTCATAAATTTTTCGGCTCAATGCATAATTTAAGAAATTCTAAATTAATTTTTTGGCGCCCTTTCACTTAGCCCTCACTTCGTTCGGCGCGAACATTTTCCAAAAAATTAATAAAGAATTTCTAAAATTACTCCAATCGCATTCAAAATTTTTTCAA
>CAJFJY010000039.1 GCA_904384205.1 uncultured Clostridia bacterium
TAATATTTCTGGATGAGCCTCTTTCATTCAGGCTCAAAATCAAAGATTTTGCCCATGAACATCCCTCATCCAGAAATAAAATAAATTCTAATTCTCATTCCAATCAAGCGATTTTTATAAAATAATATAATTCAGTTATAAATTAATAAATAAGTTGTCAAAATCTCCGTCCCCAATGACAACTCTTAAAATCCTAAATTTTTCTTTTTAAATTTCCACCAGTATAATTAGTACCTTCAAGTTTCTTTCCACTTTTAATAGTATCTAAAACGTGATTTATTTCATCAATATTTTCGTCTAAAATGTCTATTCTAATAACATTTGCATTAAAATCTTTAGGAGAAATTGAAAATGTTTTACTATTAAAAACTGTTGTAACTGTTTGAATATTATCTGGGAGTATTCTAAATTTCATGTTCATTCTATCTTGTAGATAATATTTGTTGTTAGACAAGCATCTTTGTTCACATGTAGGATAACATTTATCAGTTTCACCAAGTAAGCAATAATTCATGTTTGTTAAAGGTATTTTGCCATACAATATGATTTCATTAGGTAAGTTAGAATGATTACATAAATAGGTAATTGTATCTTTTTCTAATTCAGGAGAAATAGTATATCTATTTATCTTTAATTTTTTTAGTTCATTAATTGTATATGTATTAAATATATTAAATGTATAATTTGCAATTAAATCAAATTTCTCTGTAAAATTTTCTGAAAGTGAAGCTAAAAGTTTTAAATTACATATATTTGAAATTACAAAACCTTTAACTTTTAAATTAGATAATATGTTTTCAATATTTGCAAAAATATAATTTTTATAATTTGATTTTACAATTGTAGGCATATAAATATATAAGTTGTATTTTTGACTAAGCAAAGTTAAAACTTCTGTATATTTTTTATCAAGAAAATATTTTAAAGGTATATATATATTATCAAAATCGTTTAATTTACTATAATCAAAAGATAAATCCAAAGTATTTAATAAAACTGAAATTTGGTGTTGTTTATTATTTTTATTAGTAAAAGGTATATTTTTTAGTTCAATATTTTTAGGATCTCGATGTATATTATTAGTTGCAAAATCCTGAACAGCTTCTAAACTTAATCGACGTAGTTCATTTAAAGTACTTATTTTAGGTAAAAATAGATTATCATCTAGGTCTATTTTTATATTTTTAAAATAATATGGTGTATCATTTGTTTTGCTTAATTGATTAATGATTACTTCTTTAGAAAGTGGTTTGTTTATAGCTTTTTCTGGAATAGCTTTTGAAGTATATTCAAAGTTTAAATCCTTATACATTAATAGATTACATCCAGATGTTATATTGATTTTTATAGGCTTATTTTCTTTAATTTCAATTTTACAATTCAAAGCGATTTTTCTGTTTTCTTTTGAAAGACTCTCTTTAGCCAAATTATTTAATTTTTTATCTGACATTTTATATATCTTATCACCTAAAGTTATATTACCTTTAATTCTACCTATTATCACGGTTTGTCCAGGCTTTGTCTCAGATATATTATTTAATTTTAGGTCCATAAGTTCAGAAATGGTATATAATTTTTTCTCATTACCTATTGAAATTGTATCTCCAATTGAAATGGGTTCCAAAAGCTTTAATGTTATATAACCTTTTTTTGAATTGTAATTTTGTACTTTACCTAAATTTAATCCCATATTTCCAGGAGTTTCTTTGAATACTAAATTTCTATTTGCTTCATTAGTTAAATGACCAGGTGAGTACATTCCTCTATTAAAGGCTTGCATAAGTTGCTTTAAATCATTTTCATCTATTTCATAGTTATCTTTAGATAATGCTAAATCAATATATTTTCTATAAATTCTAGTTACTGTTGCAACATATTCAGCATTTTTCATTCTTCCTTCAATCTTAAAACATTTAACACCTGATTCTATCAAAGTTGGAATGTATTCTAAACCACACAAATCCTTTGTGCTTAATAAATATCCAGAATTTATGCATTTGTCATTTTCTAAAAGTTTAAAAGGTAGTCTACAAGGTGCAGCACATTTACCTCTGTTTGCTGATCTTCCTCCAATTAGGCTGGAAAATAAGCATTGCCCAGAATATGAAATACATTGAGCTCCATGTATAAATGTTTCAATTTCTATTTTTGTGTTTTTACATATATAATCAATTTCATTTGTTGAAAGCTCTCTTGCAAGTACTATTCTTTTAAAGCCAAGTTCTTGAAGTTTTAAAGCACCATTTAAATTATGTACAGTCATTTGAGTGCTCCCGTGTATTGGTAAATCTGGAAATAGAGATATCAATTTTGTTGCTAATCCTAAATCTTGTACAATGATTCCGTCAATACCAAATTCATAAGCTTTTTGAGCTAAAGCTACAGCTTGATTGAATTCATCATCTTTTATTAATGTGTTTAGTGTAAGATATGTTTTAACGCCTCTTAATTTTGCATATATAATAACTTTTTTTATATCATTAATTGTGAAATTTGATGCAAATATTCTAGCATTAAATGTATCTGCACCAAAATATACACTGTCAGCTCCATTTTGAACAGCTGCTTTTAAGCAATTAAAATCTCCAACAGGTGAAAGTAATTCTACCATTTTTTACATACATCTCCTTTTCATAAATGTTAGATAATTACTAAAAAAATTATAGCATAAAAGACGCTATAATTCAACAAATTTCGACATTTAAACAGATGCTTTAACAATAATTCTGTTATTGTTTAGATTATTGCAAGTTATTAAAGTGAGTTCATTTTTATTATCTTCATAATCATAAATAGGGCTTAAGTCATTTTCATTTACTTCATATATTTTATATATTGTGTAAGTATATTTATAATCAGAATTATCATAGATTACAATTTTATCATTAATTTTTAATTTACTTAAATCACTAAAAAACATACCATTATCATAATTGTGACCCGCAATACATAAATTACTATACTTTGGAGGCATATCTCCAGAAAGTCTACAAGGAGATATTGCTAAATACTCTGTATTTGTGAAAGAGAAGAATGGATATGAAATATTGATCTTTGGAATTTCGATTTTTCCTATTATGAAATTTTCATTTGTGTTTATTTCACTAGAGTTTGACGTAGGATTTGAATAAAGTTTTAATGTATTATAGTTATTAGATAAGATTTTTGATATTTCAGTATCTTGGTTTATTTTCCAGATATTGTTATAAAGAAAAATGAGGGTAATGATAATAATAATTAGAGAAAGAATAAAAATTAGTTTAAATCTTTTGCTGTATGTAGAAAAAATTTTCTTTTTTGTGTTTTTATCAATTGTTTCTAAAATTTGATTCATAATTAATCTAATTCCTTCCTTAAGGCATAAACTAGGTTGGAAAAGAATTAAATTTTAGCTAGGAAAACAAGTTTGAAATTTATGAGGCGTACGTGTGTACGTTGATTAAATTTCAAACGAAGTTTGACAACGCTAAAATTGTAATTATTTTTCAACCTTTGCACCTCATGATAAAGTAGTATAACCAAAAATTCAAATTATATATGGGAACAATTTTGGAAAATACTTGAAAAAGTCAAAAAATTATGTTAATATATTTTATTGAAGGATGTTGATTTTATGGGAAATGTAAAAACAGTACAATATTTTTTTGATTCAAAAAACTTTAATCAAATAGAAGTAATAAACAATTTGGAGAAAGAAAGAGAAAAAGAATTTGAGAACAAAGAAGCTAAAATAGATATTGCTTTGAATGATTTTGGAGTTTATGTAGCAACTTTAACTTTTGAGAAAAAGAAAAAATTTGTAAATAGAGAAAAGGAAGTCAAAAAACAAGAAAATAAAAAACTGTCTAAATATGAGAAACTTATAAATAGCCAAGAAGAAAGAGTATATGGGAAATATAAAGCAACTAAGGAATTTAGACCATATTAAAAAAAACACTTGTATTTTTGAAAAAATTATGCTAATATTTATATATAAAAATGAAAAAACATATTAAAAAGCAAAGTATAATTAGAAACAACTATTTTAAAGAGAAAATGGTCAAGGCTGAGAGCCATTTAAATAGTCTAATTAGAAATTTCACTTTTTAGAAGTCTTCTTTTGAAAATGTATGTGATTAGGAAGAAGCGGTGATGACCGTTAAAACATATAATGAGGTTAGATAATAAATCTAATAAATTTAGGTGGTACCACGGAGTTTACATTTCGTCCTATGATGGATGAAATGTTTTTTTCATTTTCATAGAAATAAAAAGGAGGAGTTATTATGAAAGATGAAATTGAAAAGATTAAAGTAGAATCTACAGAAGAACTTAAAAAAATTCAAGATCTAAAGGAATTAGAAACTTTTAAAGTTAAGTATTTAGGTAAAAAAGGAAGTCTAACAACAATTTTAAGAGGAATGAAAGATTTATCAGCAGAAGAAAGACCTGTTATTGGAAGCTTGGTAAATCAAGTAAGAGACTTATTAGAAAATCTAATTTCAGAAAAAGAAAAAGAATTACAAAGAAAAGAACTAGAAAGAAGATTACAAACTGAAAATATAGATGTAACAGAACCAGGGAAAAGAGTAAAATTAGGTTCAATACATCCAATAACTCAAATTATAAATGAAGTAGAAGATATATTCTTAGGAATGGGATATGAAATTGCAGATGGACCAGAGGTAGAAAAAACAATATATAATTTTGATAAATTGAACACACCAGCAGACCATCCAGCGAGAGATGTGCAAGATACTTTTTATATAACAGATGATATAGTATTAAGAAGTCAGACATCACCAGTACAAGCAAGAGTAATGGAAAATCAAAAACCACCTATAAAAATAATTTGTCCTGGAGCAGTTTATCGTTCTGATGCAGTAGATAGTACACATTCACCAGTATTCCATCAACTTGAAGGATTAGTAGTTGATAAAAATATTTCAATGGCAGACTTGAAAGGAACACTAGAAATATTTGCCAAAAAATGTTTAGGAGAAAATACGAAAATAAGATTTAGACCACATCATTTCCCATTCACAGAACCAAGTGCAGAAGCAGATGTATCATGCTTTGTATGTGGAGGAAAAGGATGTAGAGTATGTAAAGGAGAAGGATGGATAGAATTACTAGGTTGTGGAATGGTACATCCTAATGTTTTAAGAAATTGTAATATTGATCCAGATGTATATTCAGGATTTGCATTTGGATTTGGTATAGAAAGAATAGCAATGGCTAAATTTGGAATAGATGACATGAGATTATTATATGAAAATGATGCAAGATTTTTAAAACAATTTTAAATAGGTTGCCAAAAAGCCCCGTCCCTTTTGGCAATTTAAGATCAGAGAAAGGAATGATTTTTAATGAAAGTTAGTAGAGAATGGTTAGAAGAATATAGTGATATAGATGTTGATACTGTAAAACTAGGTGATATTTTGACTATGGCTGGTCAAAAAGTTGAAACTATCGAGCAAAGAGGAAATGACATAAAAAATGTAGTTGTAGGTAAGATATTAGAAATAAAGAAACATCCTGATGCAGATCATTTAGTAATAACTAAGGTTGATGTCGGAACAGAAACTTTACAAATTGTTACAGGTGCTAATAATATTAATGTTGGAGATATAATTCCTATTGCAAAAGATGGCTCAGAATTACCAGGTGGTAAAAAAATTAAAAAGGGTGCTTTAAGAGGAGTAGATTCTTGTGGAATGATGTGTTCTATTGGAGAATTAGGAATTGATTTAAATGAATTTCCTAATCAAATAGAAAATGGAATTATGATTTTAGATAAAAAGTTAGAGACAGAGTTAGGGAAAAACATTGTTGATGTTTTAAATTTGAAAGAAGATATTATTGATTTTGAAATTACTCCTAATAGACCTGATTGTTTATCTGTTGAAGGATTAGGAAGAGAAACAGCAGTTGCTTTAGGAAAAGATTTTAAAAATCCAAGAAAGAATATTGATGAATTAAAAGTAGAAGACAAGGAAGAATTAGAAGGTTTAAAGGTAGATATAAAAGCTCCTGATTTATGTTACAGATATATAGCAAGAATTGTTAAAAATGTAAAAATAGGTCAATCTCCAGAATGGATGGTAAGAAGGTTAAAGGCCTGTGGTGTGAGAAGTATAAATAATATAGTTGATATTACAAACTATGTTATGCTTGAAATGGGTCAACCAATGCATGCATTTGATATTAATTCTATAAATGGAAAACACATTATAGTTAGAAGAGCAAATAATGGAGAAAAAATAACAACTTTAGACGAAACGGAAAGAATTTTAGATGAGAACGATTTAGTTATAGCAGATGAAACTAAGCCTGTTGCAATAGCTGGTATTATGGGAGGATTAAATTCAGAGATAGAAAAAGATACAGATACAGTTGTATTTGAATCTGCAGTATTTTATGGTGGAACTGTTAGAAAAACATCAAAAAAGGTTGGATTAAGAACAGAAAGTTCTTCTAGGTTTGAAAAAGGATTATCAGCAGAAAATGCTTTAAGAGCTGTAAATAGAGCAGTAGAGTTGGTAGAAATGCTAGGAATAGGTGAAGTTGTAGATGGAAAGATAGACAGATATCCAACAAAACAAGAAAAAAGAGAGATAAAATTAGAGCCAGATAGAATTAACAGTTTAATAGGAACAAATCTTTCTAAAGAAGAAATGGTAGATATTTTAAATAAGCTAGATATAAAAGTAGAAAATGATGTTGCATATGTTCCATATTTTAGAATGGATCTAGAACAAATGGCAGATTTAGCAGAGGAAGTTGCGAGATTTTATGGATATGACAAAATAGATGGAAGTTTGATGAAATCAGAAACAACAATTGGTCTTAGAACAAAAGCTCAAAAAATAGAGAAAAAGATAATGGAAACTTTACAAAATGAAGGTTTTTCAGAAATTTACACATATGGTTTTATAAATAAAAAAGAATTAGAAAAATGTAATATACCAGATGAAGTAAGAAAGCTTTCTATTTGCATAAGCAATCCATTAAATGATGATTTTAAATATATGAGACCATCAACAGTACCTAGTATGATGAATACGATTTCTTTTAATATCAATCAAAAGAATGAAGATGTATTTTTGTTTGATATATCAAGAAACTATAAAAATATCAATAATGTTGTAGAAAATGGAGAAGTTCCTTTAGAAGAGAAAATATTAACATTAGGTATGTATGGAAAAGACTGTGATTTTTATATTTTAAAAGGAGTAATCGAAAATATTTTAGAGCAAATATCAGTAAATAAATATGATATTGAAAAAGAAGTAAATAACAGGACATATCATACTGGAAGATGTGCAAATATAAAAGTTGGAATAGATAATATAGCAACTTTTGGAGAGGTTCACCCAGAAGTATTACAAAATTATGATATACAAAAAAGAGTATATTTAGCTGAAATTAATTTGAGCAAACTTACTAAATATGCAAGAGAAAATAAAAAATATACGGAAGTACCAAAATTCCCAGCAGTGGAAAGAGATATTGCTATAATCGTAGATGAAAATGTAGAAGTAGGTAAAATAGAAAAAGTTATAACTAAAAAAGCTAAAAGAATTCTAGAAAACGCAAAATTATTTGATATATTTAGAAATGAAAAAATAGGTGAAAACAAAAAGAGTGTAGCATATTCATTGAGTTTTAGAGATAAAAGCAAAACTTTAAGCGATGATGAAGTAAATCAAACAATGGAAAATATAATCAAAGAGTTACAAAAAGAATTTAATGCTGAATTAAGAAAATAATTATTAAATATAGATTTGCTTCAAAGGGGAGAAAAAATGGTAATAGAAAATTTAAGTTTAGAAGAAAAAATAGGACAAAAATTGATGGTCGGATTATGTGCAAAAAATACAAAAGAAATAGTTTACGATTTAATAGTTAAACATAAAATAGGAGGAGTATTGTTATATAAGGATAATTATAAGAACTACGAGGAAATGATTGATCTTATAAATTATATAAAAAAAACAAATTCTAAGTTTAATAAAATACCAATCTTTATAGCCATAGATCAAGAAGGAGGAAGAGTTAATCGTATGCCTCCAGAGATTTTAAACTTACCAAGTTGTAATAAAATCGCAAAAACAAATGATGAAAATTTTGTAAAGGAGTCAGCTAGTTTAATAGCTAAGATTTTGAAAAAATCTGGAATTAATATGGATTTTGCGCCTGTTTTAGATATAAAAAGGTTTGATGATAATCAAGCAATTGGTGATAGAGCTTTTTGTGATGATAAAGAAATTGTGGCAAAATTTGGAATAGATTTTATGAAAGAGCTTCAAAAAGAAGATGTAATTTCAGTTATAAAACATTTTCCAGGTCATGGGGCCACTAAAACTGATTCACATTTTATGATACCTATAGTAAATAAAAAAATAGAAGATTTAGAAAATGAAGATGAATACCCATTTATAGAAGCAATAAATAATGGTGCAGATACTTTATTGGTAAGTCATTTGCTAATAAAAAAGATTTCTAAAAATAAACCAATTACGATGTCCAAAAAATTTATAAAAGAATATTTAAGGCATAAGTTTGATGGAGTTATTATAAGTGATGATATGAGGATGGGAAGTCTTCGTATCTCATATGGTAAATATACTCCAATAATAAAAGCTTTTTTAGCAGGAAATGATATTGTTCTTTTTAAATATTTGAGTAATGATAAAATTTATAAAAAATTGCATAAAGTTGTACAAAAAGATGTAGCAATTAATAAAGAAATAAATGAAAGTGTTGAAAAAATTATAAAGCTGAAAGAAAAATACAATATAAATGATAATTTGATTAAAAGTGATTTGGATATTTGTAAATATAATGAGGAAATTAAAAAAATTAGAGACACGGTACTATTATAATACATAAATTTAGCATATATCATAAAATTGGACTAAAATATAGATATACTTTCCAATAAAAACTATTGACAGTTTACGATAATAAATGTAAAATAGATATGGAAGAAAAAAATATATTAACAAAATTAAGATATATATTTGATTCGAACATTGAAAATTTAATAAGAAAGAGGTGTAACTTATGAACTATTGGATCATAGTACCCGCTGTCTTAATCTCGCTTGCAATTGGAGCAGTAATAGGAATAATCTATAGAAAGAAAGTTGCAGAGTCTAAAGTTGGAAGTGCTGAACAAGAAGCAAAGAGACTTGTTGATTTAGCAAAGATTGAAGCTGAAAATTTGAAAAAGGAAGAAATTATTAAAGCAAAAGAAGAAATTATGAATAGTAGAAAAGAATTAGACCAAGAGATTAAAGAGAGAAGGGGCGAAGTTCAAAAACAAGAGGCAAGATTAATTCAAAAAGAAGAAAGTTTAGAAAGGCGTTCAGAAAGCTTTGAAAAAAGAGAACAAGAATTAGAAAAAAGAGCAGATGAAATTGAAAATGTAAGAGCTGATGTAGAACAATTACATAATGAGCAGTTAGAAAAATTGCAACAAATTGCAAGATTGACAATTGATGAAGCAAAATCTAAACTTTTAAAAGAAGTGGAGAAAGATATAACTTCTGAAAAAGCAGCAATTATTAGAGAGGCTGAGCAAAAAGCGAAGGAGGATTCTAATAAAAATGCAAGAGAATTATTAACCTATGCAATTCAGAAATGTGCTGCAGATCATTCTCAAGAAACAACTGTATCTATAGTAAGTCTTCCAAGTGATGATATGAAAGGAAGAATTATAGGTAGAGAAGGAAGGAATATTAAGGCTTTAGAAACCTTAACAGGAGTGGATTTGATTATTGATGATACACCAGAAGCAGTAGTATTATCAGGATTTGACCCTCTAAGAAGAGAAGTTGCAAAAATTGCTTTAGAAAAATTAATTGATGATGGAAGAATTCACCCAGCGAAGATTGAAGAAATGGTGGAAAAAGCAAAACAAGAAGTAGAAGAAACTATTAAATCAGAAGGGGAAAGAGCAGTTCTAGAAACAGGAGTTATAGGACTACATCCAGATTTAGTTAAACTAATAGGTAAGTTAAAATATAGAACTAGTTATGGACAAAATGTTTTAAACCATTCTATAGAAGTATCAAATTTAGCAAGAATTATGGCTGAAGAATTGGAATTAGATCCAAAACTTGCTAGAAGAGCAGGTTTATTACATGATATAGGAAAAGCGTTAGACCATGATATGGAAGGTACTCATGTGGAAATTGGTGTAGAAGTATTGAAAAAATATAAAGAAAATCCATTAGTTATAAATGCGGTAGAAGCTCATCATGGTGATGTTGAACCACAAACATTAGAAGCAGTTTTAGTACAAGCTGCAGATGCTATATCAGCTTCTAGACCAGGAGCAAGAAGAGAAACATTAGAGGCATATATAAAAAGATTACAGAATCTTGAAGAAATTGCTGATTCATTCGAAGGAGTTGAAAAATCTTTTGCTGTTCAAGCTGGTCGTGAAGTTAGAATAATTGTAAAACCAGATAAAATATCAGATGATGAAATGACAATACTTGCAAGAGATATAGCAAAAAGAGTAGAGACAGAAATGGACTATCCAGGACAAATAAAAGTAAATGTTATTAGAGAAACTAGAGTAATTGATTATGCTAAGTAATTAAAGCTGGTTAAAATAAAGTAAAAATATATTTTAATTTTTAACAATAAGATACAAGAAAGACTATTAAGATATTAATTTAATAGTCTTTTTTTGTTGACTTTTATATGACATAGATATATAATGCTTATAATTTGAAACCATATTAAAAGTTCATAAAAGGAGGAAAAAGTATGCGGCAAATACATGGAGGGGTTATACATGGAATAAATAGTGTAGATGAGCATTATTTTATTCATTTGTCAACAGGAATAAAGGTGGAGTGCAGAATCCAAAACAGCAAACAGGAAAATATATATCTAATACCAGCTGAAGTCACAAATAATGATTTAAAAAGATGCATTGATGAATATGGATTAAGTATTTCTTTTGTAAAAGCTCTAGAAAAGAAACTTAAAGATGAAAGTTTATCAGTACATAATCAAGAATTAATTGATTGTGATAAATATCAGTTGAATGGAATATATGAGATAATATATGCTATTCATAAGTATTATTTCCCAGAGACAAAAAAAGTAGAATGCCAAATTACCTTAAGAGATGAAGTATATCACGTCACAATGCAATACTCTAAATAATGAACTGGCAATAGTCAACGAATTTTGTTGACTATTGCTGTTTTTTTTGATATAAATATATATTGGTAATAAGATATAAAAAAACAAATTTATAGATTTAAAGTTATCATTAAGGTTTTAGGTAAACCTTAGTAAAAAACCTAAATATATTATGAAGGAATGTGATTTAGTATGAATATATTAGCAGTAGGAGATATAATAGGAACATCTGGAGTAGAAATGTTAAAAAGTAATTTGAAAAAAATAAAAGAAGAAAAGAATATAGATTTTTGTATAGTAAATGGAGAAAATGCGGCAGAAGGAATGGGAATTACGGAAAAAAATTTTAATGATATAATTCAAGCAGGTGCAGATGCTATAACATTAGGAAATCATACATGGGGAAAAAAGGAAATTTTTAAATTTATAGATAATCCTAAAATAATGAGACCTGCTAATTATCCAGAAGGAGTTGTAGGGAAAGGATATAGAATATTTAATATTGAAGGTAAAAAAATAGCTGTAATTAATTTAATGGGAAGAGTTGATATAAATATTTTAACAGAAAATCCTTTTATAAAAGCTAAAAAAATTATAAATAAAATTAAAAATGATGTAAATATAATAATTGTAGATTTTCATGCAGAAGCAACTGCTGAAAAAATTGCTATGGGATATTATTTGGATGGTGAAGTTACAGCAATTTTTGGAACACATACTCATGTTCAAACAGCAGATGAGAAAATTCTACCTAAAGGGACAGGTTATATAACAGATATTGGAATGACAGGACCAAAAAACTCAGTTATAGGAATGGATATTAATGCATCAATAAAAAGGTTTGAAACAGCACTACCGGAAAAATACAAAATTGCAACAGGCGAATGTATATTTAATAGTGTCATATTCAAACTAGATAGTAATGATAAAGTAGCGAATATTGAGAGAATCTATATTTAGCCCTTTGTCGAAAAAGAAAAAATAATGCGATGAAAAATTTGAAAAAATTTCCAAAAACTCTTTACAAATATTTCCAAATATTGTAAAATAAAAATCGTAAAAGTTGCAACAAAAAATAAATTAATAGGAGGAAAAAAATGGAAGTTTTAAAAATTTCATCAAAATCAAACCCTAATTCAGTAGCGGGTGCAATTGCTGGATTAGTAAAAGAATCAAATAAGGCAGAGATGCAAGCAATTGGAGCAGGAGCATTAAATCAGGCTGTTAAAGCGGTAGCAATAGCAAGAGGATTTGTAGCACCATCAGGAGTAGATTTGGTTTGCATACCAGCTTTTGCAGAAGTGGAAGTTGAAGGAGAAGATAGAACAGGAATAAAATTGATCGTGGAATCAAGAACATAATAGATAAGAGATGATAATTAAAGCAAAATTTAATTATCATTTTTTTTGGAAAATAATTGACAATTATGAATTAGTATGTAAAAATACTTTAGGAAGATATCAGATTGAAATGACATTAATTTTTTCAACTATATTTATATTTTAAGAAAGGAATGTGATAAAAAATGGAAAAAGTAAGAGGATTTGAAGTAGCAAAGGGATTTGAAGATAAAAATATAAATTTACCTGTCAGAAAAACAAAATTTTCTGCAGGATATGATGTAGAAGCTGCTGAAGATGTTATAGTACCAAGCTTTAAGAAAGGAATGGCACCAACATTGATAAAAACAGGGATTAAAGCATATATGCCAGATGATGAAGTTTTAATGTTATATAATAGAAGTTCTAATCCAAAGAAGAAAGGGCTAATACTAGCAAATAGTGTAGGAGTTGTAGATAAAGATTATTATGGAAACCAAGATAATGATGGGCATATTATGTTTGCATTTTATAATATAAAAGATGAAGATATTGAAATAAAGAAAGGCGAATGTATAGGACAAGCAATATTCCAAAAATATCTATTAACAGATGATGATAAAGCAGAAGGAGAAAGAATGAGTGGATTTGGATCTACAGGAAGATAAAAATTCATAAGATTAAAAATTCGAACGAGTAGTTTGATTAAAAAATGAGGGAAAAATTTTCAAAAAAAATTATCCTTAGAGACTCAAGGATTTTGAGAAAAATATACATAAAAAATTATGGCAAAGGCTTTGACTTTTGCCATTTTTTGTAGTATAATAAATATGGTTAAAAAATCCAATAAAGTTAATTCATGTATATAAATATTTGACTTAACTTTATAATATTTTTTTGCTGAAAAAATCTGAAAGGAGTTGACTTACATGTTTAATGTAGGAGACAAAATAGTATATCCAATGCATGGAGCAGGAACAATAGATGCAATAGAGGAAAAAGACGTTTTAGGTCAGAAGCAATCTTATTACATACTTAAGATGCCAGGAGAGGTAAAAGTTATGGTACCGACAGCAAAGGCGGAAGAAGTAGGTGTAAGAAGCATAATAGATAAAGAATCAGCAGAAAAGGTAATAGGAGTTTTGGAAAGAGATGAAACTGCTATGGATAAGAATTGGAACAAAAGATATAGAGACAACATGGAAAAGATGAAGAGCGGAGATATTTATGAAGTAGCAGATGTAGTTAGAAATCTTAGTTTTAAACAAAAAGAAAAAGGATTATCAACAGGAGAAAAGAAAATGCTAAATAATGCTAAACAAATTTTAGTTAGTGAATTAGTATTAGCAGAACATTCAACTAAGGATGAAGTAGAAAGATTAGTTGATAGTAAAATAAATACATCATTTATGACTTTTAGATCTGAAGATATAGGACAAGAAAGTATTGTAAATAAGTTTATTCCATTTGATGGAACAGGAACTTCAGAAAATTAGAATTATTAATATATGCAGAAATTCAATTAAATTTCTGCATTAGATTTTGCTTAAAAATGAAGAAAGTGCATATAATAATATAATAAATGAAAAATGTAAAAAAATTATTATGTCTAATTTGTAAAAAGAGTAACTTAAAAAAATATAAAAAAATTTTTAATTAAATTATTAAAGTAGTTGACAATATAAACGAAATGTTGTAAAATTAGAAAGTGCTAACCAAGTTAGCGATTAAAACTATAAACTATGGTGGATGTAGCGCAGTTGGTTAGAGCGCCAGTTTGTGGCACTGGAGGCCGTGGGTTCGAGTCCCATCTTCCACCCCAGTTTTTAAAAATAAATTATATATTGGGCTGTAGCCAAGCGGTAAGGCACCAGACTTTGACTCTGGCATGCGCTAGTTCGAATCTAGCCAGCCCAGCCAAGTAAAATAGCGACTTTCA
>CAJFJY010000040.1 GCA_904384205.1 uncultured Clostridia bacterium
GGTCCTGATCCTGCTAATAATTTGAATCCTGTAACTGAACCTAGTGGTATTTGTATTTTATCATCTTCCCTTTTTTCTAGCTCTTCTTGTATTCTTACCGCTACATCTGAAATTATCTCATTTATTGGTATTACATTTGATTTTATCATTGTTATATTTCCATTATTATCTTTTTCTATTGTAAATAGTTCATCATATGTATGTTCTGCCATTACTTCTGTGGCTTTATTATTTGATATAATTGTTGCTATACTCATTGCTTTTTCTTCACATAGTTTGTCAAATACTGGTAATATTGAGTTTAATATTATTTTTGCAACTGTGAATGCTATCATTAATATGATAATTACTTTTAGCATTCGTTTTCCTTTTTTACTATTTAATTTTTTTGGCCATCTTATTCTATGCCTAGAATATATTTTATACATTTGCTTCTACTCTAGTTTTTACATATTTAGGTATATATAATTTTTCTCCAGGCATGATTAGATTTACATCTTCTATTCCATTTGCTCTTGCTATATCGTCTACTGTACTTCCGAATTTTTTTGCTATATTCCAAAGTGTATCTCCTTTTTTTACTATATATATTATTAGGCTGTAATCTTGTTCTTCTCTTTCTCCATCTTCACTTATTTCACTTATTAAATCCATATTGCTATTTCTATACATGTCTGTTCGTATTCCTAAATTAAGATTTGCATTTATTTCTTCATCATTTTTGATTATGAAATCTTGTGATTTTATTTCTATTTCATTATTTGTATTTAATTCTTCTCCATTTATTAAATCGTCTATTACATAATCAAATGGTATGCTGGCTTCTTTGATAATAACTTGCATTGCAGAGTTTGTGAATATAAATCTTAATTTTGCTTCTCCTTCATATAATATTTTTGAATTTATTTTATTTTCTTTAGAAAATTCTACTACTGTGTCTACATCTATTAAGCTTAGCCCTCTTATTTCTCCTAAGTTTACTACTTCATTTATATTTTTAGTTTCGTTTCTTGTTTGTTTATCACACATTGTTAGTATTTGCTGTTTTTGTACATTTAGTTTTTGGCTTGGACTATACATATCTTTTATTAGATTTATTTGCTTTTCTTCATATGTATCACATGTTACATCCATTTCTATTTCTACATATAATGAATGTTCTTCTTGATTATTTGGTTTTACTATTATGTTTTTTATTTCATAATTTACATCACAAATATTTTCTTCTGAGATGTCCTGAATATCTATAAATCCTACTGTTGGTATTTTATATGTTATTTGATTTATTCTATTATCTTCTGTTAGATACATTATTTTTACTTCTACTTCTGATTTTGTTAGTATTTTATTATAACTTATTTTTATATCTTTGTCAGTTATATTAACACTTAATTTTAATATTTCTGCTAATAGATCTATACTATCTATTTGTATTGTGTCTTTTGCAAATAGTTTTGTTTCTCCTGTTCCTACTAGTGAGTTTACATTTACTGTGTCTTTTAACATTTGTATGTCCTCATTCTCTGTTATGTCATTTACAATTTCCATTTCTTCTTTTTGTGATATTGTTATATCTATTTCTAATGTTGCTTTTATTCCTAATTTTCTTCCATTTATTACTCTACATTCAATTGATTTTATTGTTGTTTTTATATTTGATTGCATTTCTGAATTACAATTTGGTATGTTTATCATTTCAGAAAAATCTAAATTTGTGTTTAATCCTCTTACCCCCTCTTCACTTTGATCTGGTAAATACATTATATATGTATTTATGTTTCCGTCTATTCTTATCTTTTCTTCTTGCAATTCTTTTTTATAAATACATACTACCCCACTTGTACTAATTGTGTTTAAGATGTCAGGCTTAGAGTCTGGTACTATCATATCGCCTTCTACTATTATCATCTCTTTTTTATGTGCTACTATTTTATTTATACACAAATTTTCTTTAGCTACATTTAACATCTTTTACCTCCTTATTTTTCTTATTTGTAAATGTATATTCTTTTAAATTCATATTATTCATCGTTTTCTTAATTTGTAACTTTTTACATTTTTCGACATAAAATATATTAGCCTAATTTTAGAGGTGATTTGATGAAAAGAATTAAGAAAGGAAGCATTGTAGCTCGCAAATCTTATAATAATGATATCTTGTTTATAGTTGATAAAATTATCTCTACAAATAATTCTAGAGTAGCTCTTTTGACCGGTCTTATTGAGAGGATTACTGCTGATAGTCCTATTGAAGATTTAGAGTTGATTGACAAATCTGTGGCAAAAGAAAATTTAAAAAAATTGGATTACAAAATTAACGAGAGATTTAAGACTTTATTGTCTTCTAATAATATAGATAATGCTGGCAAAAATAAAAGAATGAACGAAAAAATTATAACAGGTAAAATATTACATTTAGATGGAGATAGTTGTTTAGACAACAAAAACTCTCTACTTACTTAAAGCATTTAATTTAAAGAAAAAATACCTAACTACAAATTAAATTGTTTTTATATGGTTTGTGGGAGGAATATTTATGCTAATAGATTTATTATCAAATACAGGATATATAATTGTAAATAAAGAAATAATTAAAAAGATTGGATTGCATGAGGCAATTTTACTAGGAGAACTATGTTCAGAATATATATATTGGAAAAAGAAAGATGAAACAGTCAATGAATTCTTTTATTCAACTAGAGATAATATAGAAGAAAATACTGGATTATCAGCATATCAGCAAAGAACAGCAATTAGTAATTTAGTTAGAAAAGATATTATTGTTATGAAAAGTGAAGGAATGCCATTAAAAACTTGGTACTTTATAAATGAAAATAAATTACAAGAATTACTATTTGATAATATAGAAGAAGATACAAAAAATGAAGTGGAAAAATCAAGTAGTGAAGAGGTTATACAACAAGGTGTTAAAAAAATTGATAACAAATCATTAAATAATTTTAGGACAAGCTATGAAGAAATTTTACAACATGATGTAAAAGAAGTTAATATAAATAATAATAAAAACAATAATAAAGAAAATAAGATAGATGGATTATTTAATTTTATTATTAATAATAAAAAAGAAATTCCAGAAGAATTTAAAAATATAGATTATGAAAAATTGTATCAAACATTAGAAAGATATGAGATGCTATATGGTTGTGATATTTTAGAACAGATATCTGATGAAAATAAAGAAAAAATCAAAGTAATAACATATGTTATTGCTTTAATCGTGCGTGATAATATTCCTTTAAACACGATTACTAGAAATAAATTAATTGATATATATAAATTTTGTAAAAGCAAACAAATTGAATATGGAAATACGGATAAGGAAATTAGGGATTTTATTAGTTATTATTACAAAAGTATTATAAATGAGACTAGAAAAGAATAAAAAATCAAAATAATATAACATCCTAACGTTAGGATATATCTGTACTTTCTCTGTATTTTTTTGCTGAAAGCAGAGAACTAGAAAGCTTGACTTTCTAAGTGCTTGTGAGATACATTCTGTATCTCTTTCCTGCCTTTTGAAAATAAATGTTTTATAAATTTTGGGTTATCTAAAATGAAAAAAATTATTCAGAAATATAGATAAATTTGGTAAAATGTTGTATAATAAAAATGGAGGTTGAAATATGATAAATGTATACTTAGATAATTGCTGTTATAATAGACCATTCGATGATTTAAGACAAGAAAAAATTAAACTGGAAGCACGGTGCAATAGAGTCAATCATAGAAATGTATTTAAATAAGCAAATAAAAATATATTCGAGTAGAGCTATCGATTATGAGATAGATAATATTTCTGATGGGAATAAAAAAAGACAAGTTGAAGATTTATATGATGCTTTAGAATTGGAAAAAATACCATATTCAAATGCAATAGCAAAAGAAGAACAGAGATTAAAAAATTTTAATATTCATTTTATGGATGCTTATCATATAGCGTATGCAGAAAGTAAGAAATTAGATTATTTTATAACAGTAGATAAGCAATTGATAAATGCTTCTAAAAGAGCAAAATTAGATTTAAAAGTTGTAAATCCTGTAGAATTTATAATGGAGGTGATATAAATGGCAGTAACAGTTAAAGACTTAGAAAAAATCAGACAAGAAGGACTTAAAGCATTAAAAGAAAAATTAGGACCTGTAGGTATGATAAAATTTATACAAATGTATAGCGATGGAGAAGGAGATTATACAGAAGAGAGAAAAGAAAAATTAGCCAGTTTAAAAGAAGAAGATTTACAAAAATATTTAATGGAAGAATTAAATTAATTAATTTTATTTATATAAAAAAATAGAGAGTAATAATAAATATTGCTATGAAAGGAGCGAAAGTTCCAGTTAAATTGTTTGAAAGGCAACTAATTGGAAATAATTGGTTGCCAGTTTTGAGTTTCTATTTTAGTGCACCTTCTTATGATTTCGTATTTTATTAAATTTGACAAAAATCACTAAATATGCTAAAATAAGAAACATATTTAAGAGTTTACATAGAGCAATATAGCTTGAGCTGTAAAGGGTAGTATAAAATACATTAACTACCTACACTTATAAAGTAAGATATATCCAAGTCTTGCAAAGGAGTCTTAAAAGATTTTTTTGCAAGGCTTTTTATTATCTTAGATAACAAGGTTCTGGGGTGCTCGACTGCAATCTTTGATTGCTATGTAGGGTCAGGTTCTTATTTTTTATAAATTTTATAAAAGGGATGAATTTCTATGAAATATTATTTTGAAAAATATAAAGAAGAATATTTTAAAGTTTTATATGGAATGAAAAAGGATAATTTTAAATGGTATGTAGAAAAATTATATGGTTGGGACGAAGAAACTCAAACTCAGTTTCAAAAGAATTTTATAGAAGAACATAGAAATGATATAAATGTTATTAAAGTAGATAATGAAATTATAGGTGTATTTACGAACTATATTAATGAAAATAACGAAAGTGAAATAAGTTTATTCTATATAGATAAAAAATATCAAAAACAAGGACTTGGAGCAGAAATTTTACAAAAGCAACTTGAAATTGATAGAAATAATAATAGAAATACAATATTGCAAGTTTTTAAGGAAAATCCAGCAAGATTTTTATATAAAAAAGTTGGATTTGAGGTATATGAAGAAACACAGACACATTATAAGATGAGAAGAAAAGTAAAAGGAGTGATTTAAAAATGAAAATAGAAAGTAAGAGATTGATTTTAAGAAATTGGAAAGATGGAGATGTAAATGAGTTGGTTGAAGGATTAAATAATTTAGAGGTTTCAAAATGGCTGGCAGGAGTACCTTTTCCATATACAGAAAATGATGCTAAAAATTTTATTAATTGGGCAAAGAATCAAAATGAAAAAGAGAAAATATGCTTAGCGATAGTATTAAAAGAAAATAATAAAGTGATTGGAGGAACTGAAATTGCCAATATAAATAAAAAAGATGGCACAGCTGGTGGTGGAATATGGTTAAATGAAAAATATCAAAAAAATGGATATGGAACAGAAGCTTTTAGTACTAGAATTAAATATTGTTTTGAAAAACTCGGATTACGAAGAATAGAAAATGGATATTTTCCTGGAAATGATAAATCAAGAAAAATGCAAATTAAATTAGGCTACAAAGATGAGGGGATAAGAAGGAAGAAATTCCTATGTTTAGCAACAAATGAATATGTAGATGAATGTGTAACAGGATTATTAAAAGAAGAGTTTATTAAATGGAGTGATAAGAATGAATGATAGCATTAATATATCAAAAAAAGAAGAGTTAGAATTAGTATTTCCAACAAAAGAATATAAAAAAGAAGTTGAAGAATATTTACAAGAATTTTTAGATAATGGAGAAAACGAAATTGCTGGAGATGGTGGACTTGATAGAATCAAGGATTTTGATAAATGGTTAGAAAAAGTAAAAAATGATTTATCCATTGATACAATAGATAAAGATAGAATTCCAGCAACAATGTATTTAACTATAAGGAAATCAGATAAGAAAATAGTTGGAAACTTACAAATAAGACACTTTTTGAATGGAAAATTATTAAATTATGGAGGACATATAGGAGATAGTGTAAGACCATCTGAAAGAAGAAAACGGTATAGCAACAGAACAAATAAGATTGGCATTAGAAAAATGTAAAGAATTAGGAATAGATAGAGTATTGATGGATTGTGATAAAACGAATATTGGATCAGCTAAAGCTATTCAAAATAATGGTGGTATTCTTGAAAATGAAATATATGTAGAAAATGAACTTGTACAGAGATATTGGATTAGTTTAAAGAAAAGATTTGTTACCAATCCTAATAATATGGAAATTGTCCAAAATGGAGATTTAAAAATAAAAAGTTTTAATAATTCAGATTTTAGAGGAGATATTGCATTAATTAACTTTAATAAAATGTATAAACCATATATGATTGAAGGTACTAATTTATGTATGGCAAAAGATAACTATAAATGGCTTGAATTTTATGATTATAATAAAAAATATAGATTAACAGCCATGTATAATGAAAAAAATGAAATTTTTGAATGGTATTTTGATATAGCAAGAGAAATCGGAAAAGAAAATGGAATACCCTATGAAGATGATTTATACCTTGATGTTGTTGTAACGCCTACAAATAAAATAATATTACTTGATGAAGACGAATTAAAAGATGCTTATGAAAGATTAGAAGTTAACCAAACGGATTACGATATGGCATATACTGAAGCAAAGAATTTAATGAACTATTTAGATAAAAATATAGATAAGTTAAAAATGTTTACAGATAAATATTTAAAGGAAATGATTGGAGATGATACGTAATGCCAAAATTTATACAAATTATTGGACCTCAAGCTGTAGGAAAAATGACAGTAGGTCAAGAATTAGCTAAAATAACAGAATATAAATTATTATATAATCATATGACAATAGAAATGGTAAGAAACATATTTGATTATGATAAAGAAGCTTTTTTAAAAATAAATAGTATTATTAGATATGAGATTTTTAAAGAATTTGCAAAAAGTAATCAAAAAGGAATTATATTTACAGGTTGTTTTGACTTTGGAAATGATTTTGAAAAAGAAAAGGAAGAAACAGATAAATGGATGGATTTATTTGAAGAAACATATACTATTGAATTAGAAACTACATTAGAAGAAAGACTACGCAGAAATAAAACTGAAAATAGATTAAAATATAAAGAATCAAAAAGAGATTTAGAATGGAGTGAGAAAGATTTGCTAAGGTCTCTTGAACGACATAGATTAAATTCTATGCCAGGTGAAGGAGAAAAAATATTTGAAAATTTTATAAAAATAGATAATACAAACATATCTGCTAAAGAAGTTGCAAAAATGATAAAAGAAAAATTTGATTTATAGGAGGAATTTAGCATGAAATATTTTAAAAAATTAATAGGAGAAAGAATTTATTTATCACCAAGAAACTGTGAAGAAGTAGAAAGATTTACAGAATGGCTAAATGATTTTGAAACAACAGATTATTTAGGAAGAAGTGCTATAATAACGACACTAGAAGTAGAAAGAAAATACTTTGAGGAAAACATTGATAAAAATTATAACTTTTTTATAGTAACACTTGATAAAGATAAGCTTATTGGAACAATAGGATTAGAAAATTATGATGGTATTAATAGAACAGCAACACTTGGAATTTTTATAGGAGATAAAGAATATAGAAGTCAAGGTTATGGAGCAGAAGCAATTAAACTTATATTAGATTATGGATTTAATTATTTAAATTTAAATAATATAAAACTTGATTTGATGAGTTTCAATGAAAGAGCCTTAAAATGCTATCAAAAGTGTGGTTTTAAAGAATATGGAAGAAGAAGAAAATGTAAGTTTATTAATGGAAAATATTATGATAGTATTGAAATGGATATTTTAGCAGACGAATTTAAAGAAAGCTACATTAAGAACAAAAATCAATAGTAGAGGTGAGAAAAATGATAATTGAAATCCCTAAAATTACAGACTACATAGAAATAAATAATTTAGCAAAGCAAGTTCATAGATTACATGTAAAATGGAGACCAGATCTATATTTAGATATAGATGAAGTAATAAAAAAAGAGGATTTAAAAGAAAAGATACAATCAAATGAAATAATTGTAGCTAAAATGCAAAATAATATTGTAGGATATGTTACATTTAATATTCAAGAAAAAAATAATCCTATTATGAGATATAGAAAGCAATTGCAAATTGAAGCAATATGTGTGGATGAAAATAATAGATGTAAAGGTATAGGTACAGAATTATTAAAACATCTAAAAAATATTGCAAAAGAAAAGAATTGTACAGATATGTATTTAACAGTAAATGAAGAAAATATAAATGCTATAAAACTATATGAAAAATTTGGATTTAAGGTAAAAAGTATAGCATATTCAATGCAAATATAAGCAAGATATTTCAAAGATCATCTAATCTGCTCCATAGCTAATATATATGGAGTGTTTTGGGTAAAAAATTTTCAAAATATAAAATAAAGATAAGTATAATTTTAGATAGAAATGTATTTTCTATCTATTTTTTTGTTAGTAATACGTTTTAGGATAAGTTTTTATTAAAAAACATAAAAAATTAAAAAATTTTTTAAAATTTGTCCGATTTATATAAATTTGAGTGGACTTTAATATATAGAGGTGGTTAAAATGGACAAATTATCGGAATCATAAATAAAATCAAAATTCATAATATGTAGTATTACAAAAAAGACTGGAGAGAACAATAATGAATGAAGAAAAGGTTATATTTATTTATGATGAAACCAAAGAAAATATAGAAAGTAAGATCCTAAAACTATTCAAACAATTTTTAGAATTAGAAAATACTTGAATCAAGGGCTGACAAAAAGTATAGAGCACGTTATACTTATATTCAGTTAGGTATTTTTTCATATATTAATTTGTGGAAGGAAGATGATATATGGGAAAAACAGCAGCATACATTAGATTATCAAAGGAGGATGAGAAAAATGGAGAAAGTGAAAGTATTACAAACCAAAGAGAATTAATAAAAAACTATGTAAATAAAAATGAACTTGGAGAATGTGAATTTTTTGTTGATGATGGATATAGTGGAGGCAATTTTGAAAGACCACAATTTAAGAAAATGATTGAAGAGATTCGGAAAAGGAAAAATAAATACAGTCATTACGAAAGATACATCAAGGTTAGGTAGAGATTTCATAGAAACAAGCCATTATATGTTTAAATATTTTCCAGAACATAATATTAGGTATATTGCAATATTAGAAAACTTTGATACATTAAATCCAAATGGTGTAGAAGATATGATACCATTTCAAACAATTGTTAATGATTGGTACTTGAAAGATATATCTAAAAAAATAAAAAGTGTAAGACAAAATAAAATGAGACAAGGATTATATATGGGAAGTACTGTTGCCTATGGGTATAAACGTTCAGAAGAGAATAATTGTAAATTAGAAATTGATGAATATGCAAGTCAAATTGTAAAAAGAATCTTTAAATTAAGAATAGAAGGTTGGACTCCAACAATGATTGCTAGAAAGTTATCAGATGAAAACATAGAACCACCATCAAGTTATAATAAAAGAAATATTAAGAAAACTTATACAACTAATTTATGGGGATTATCTACTATAAATCAAATACTTTCAAATCCAATATATATAGGAAATTTAGTACAAAGAAAATTTGACAAAGTTAGTTACAAAAGCAAGAAAAAAATTAAACTAAATAAAGACCAATGGATAGTAATAGAAAATGCAGTAGAACCAATTATTAGTAAAGAAATTTTTGAAAAAGTTCAAGAAATGAAAAACAAAAATGTTGCTAATTTTAATAAAAAATATGATTATTTATTAAAAGGATTGGTTGTGTGTGGAGATTGTGGAAGAACAATGACTGTTAGAAGAAGGAAAATCAAACGAAAATATAAAGAGGATAGTATTGAAACTTATTATTGCTGTACAAATAATATAAGATATAGAAATGGAGTTTGTAGTTTGCATTATTTTAACGAGGAAAAATTAAATAAAATTGTTATTAGTTATTTAAGACATATATTAAAAAGATATTCTAATAAAGATGAAATGCAAACTATTTATCAAGAACAAAATAAAAATGTATTTAGCCAAAAAGATTTTGAAAAAGAAAAAGAAACCTATATACAAAAAAGAAACATTTTGAAAAAAGCATTGAAAGATTTATATGTAGATAAAACCAATAATATTATTTCCGAAGTAGAATTTGTAGAATTAAAACAAGAGTTAGAAAATGATAAAGATATTCTGAATAATAAAATAAATGAGATTGAAGAGTTAATAGAAAAAAATGAGCAAGAAGCGGAGAATCACCAAGTAATGTTTGATAAAATAAATGAATTTTTATCATTAAAAAATCCAAGTAAACAAATATTATTAGATTTAATTAAAAAAATTGAAATTATGGAAAATAAGCAGATTAAAATATATTTGAATTTTAATATTAAAAAGGAAGACGAAAATGAGTAAAATTAATTGTGCATATATAAGATTATCTGAAGAAGATGATAGGAATACATATTCAGAAAGTATATTAAATCAAATTGCATTAATAGAAGAATATGCAAAAAAGAATCAAATTGAAATACATAAAAAATATATAGATGATGGATTTTCAGGAATAAATTTTTCAAGACCTGCTTTTGAAGAAATGTTAAAAGAAATGGAAAAAGGAAATATTGAAACTATAGTAACTAAAGATTTCTCAAGATTAGGTAGAGAATATATAGAAACGACCTATTATATTACAAGATATTTTCCAGAACACAATATACGATATATTGCAATTAATGAAAACTACGATAGTAACAGAAATAAGAATGATGTAGACGAAGTTATGATTGGAATTAAAGGGATTATGAATGACAGATATATCAAAGAGACATCTAAAAAAATACAAGAAGTAAAAAGGCAGAAAACGGAGCAAGGCTATTATATGGGATTTATAGCACCATACGGATACAAAAAGATAAAAGAAGACAATGGAAAAATAACATTGATTCCTGATGAAAAAGTGAAAACTATAATACAAAGAATATTTGAAGAGATTGCAAATGGAAAGACAAAAAATCAAGTAGCTCAAAACTTAAATAAAGAAAAAATACTTTCACCTATGCAGTATTTAAAAATGACAAAATCAAAGAATAAAATTTATTATGATAAGTGGTCTCCAGGTATTATTTATAGAATTATCAGAAATCAAATTTATATTGGTAATACATATAAAAGAAAATCAAGTAAAAAAAATTACAGACAAAAAAGAAGAGATTATATAATTCAATCAAAAAGAGATATTGTAATAAATACACATCCAGCAATCATTAGTAAAGAATTGTATAAAAAAGCTAATGAAAAAATAAAAAGAAATAATGAAAAAATTAATAGAAAAAAAGAATATCATGGAAAGCTTGAAGGTATCGTGAAGTGTGGAGAATGTGGAAAGTTTATGAAGGTAAGTGGCAGAAAAAGAGAAAATGATAAAATTACATTTAGCTTATATTGCCCAAATGGAAAAAATAAAAACAAGACTTGCAACAATACACATATTATATCAACTAAAAAAATAGAAAATATAATTTACTCCAAATTAAATAACATTATAAATAACAAAAGAACAAAAGATTATATTGCCCAAAATGCCATTAAATACAGTATAGAACAAAAGAAATATAATAACCAAAAGGAATATATAAATAAAGAGATTAAGAGGCAGAAAATACAAATCAAAAAACTGTATTTAAATAAAACGAATAATATTATAACAATGGATGAATTTATAAAACAAAGAAAAAGTTTAAACAAGCAAATAGAAATTTATGAAAAACAAAAGGAAGAATTAACTAAAGAAATAATATGTGAACAAAATAAAAATGAAGTAATACAAAAATTTAAAGAATTTAAAAATAAAGACAATTTAATGAATTATTTAAATGAATTAGTAAGTGAAGTAATTTTTAATGAAGATAGATCATTAGAAATTAGATTTAATTTTAAGTTAAATTAAAAAATTAGTTTACTAAACTACAGTCAGCAGATGGAGATAAAAAGTATTCTGAAAAATCTTATTATTACTATAAAAAGGTTGGTTTAAATGCTGTTGTGAAAAATATTCCTGAATATAAGCAACCTAAAGTTGTTTACAATTTATTAAAGATATATAACCCTGATATTTTAGTTATTACTGGTCATGATGGTATGATTAAAAAAAATATAGGTTATAATGATTTATATAATTATAGAAATTCTAGACATTTTGTTAAAACTGTTGAAGAGGCTAGAAGATATGATTTAGAAACTGGTAAAAATTTAGTCATTTTTGCTGGTGCTTGTCAAAGTTATTTTGAAGCTTTGATGATGGCTGGTGCTAATTTTGCTTCTTCTCCTGCTAGAATTCTTATTGATTTTTTAGATCCTTTAATTATTGCAGAGACAGTTGCTTTAACAGATATATATAAATTTGTTTCTATCGATGATATTGTAAATGAATTAAGAGATGGAAAAAAAGGTGTTGATGGCATAGGTGCAAAAGGGAAAATGGTTAGAAAAATTACTCTGTAATATTTTTGTAACATAAATGTAATTTAAATGTAATTTAGTCTTTTCTTTCCTCTGTATCTATTGGTATTACTGCTTTTTACGGTTTTGTTAGCTTTTGTCATTTTTTGACATTTTATGTTGAAAATGCTATAATTTACTCATCTTAAGGGAGTAGGTGATAGCATGATTTGTAAAACTGATATAGCAAATCTTAAAACTGACATCTTAGAGAAAGTAGGGCAAAAGATTATAGTAAAAGGATCTTTAGGAAGAAGTAAATCCTTTGAAAAAGAAGCCACAATAGAAAAAGTATATCCTAACATTTTTGTTGTTAGATATGAAGAGAATAATAGAAATGTAACATATAGTTATACTGATGTTTTAACTAGAACTGTTGAAGTAGATGTTTTTGACGGAACATCTTACAGTCCTCTTATTCCTCCTTGTGTGGAAACTAAGAGAAGAAGAAATCAGACTCAACCTCAAATTCAGTCTGAGATTCAACCTCAAACTCAAGTTTAAAAATGAGACTTAAATGTCTCATTTTTTTCGTTTTATAATTTTATTTTGTATACTCATTTTGTTTTTATATGACTATACTTTAGCTTTGTTGCCATCCCTCCTCTTATGTGTCTTTCTGCTTTGTTTTCATCTAATATTATTCGTACTTCTTTTGCTAAACTCGGATTTATTCTTACTAGCCTTTCTGCCACATCTTTGTGTACCGTTGTTACTTTTCGTAACGGTAGAATATTGATTTCTTATATCATCAAAATTCGTAATTACTGTAGACCCACTTCCTATTTCATTTAATAATTTTAATCTTACTTCTACATTTGAATCATCATCTACTTCAATCACATCTATTATTGTTTTAAGCATTGCATTTGTAATTGTTTCATTGTTTAAAATGTCATCTACTGTTCTAATTGTTTTTGTTAATTCTTTTTCTAATACATCTTTCTCTTTTATTTCAGAAGTAATTAACTTTAATTCTCTTTCTAATCTTGATATATCTTCATTTAATGGATTTGTATATTGTTTTAGTTCTTGTATATTGATTACTTCATTTTGGAACATTTCCATATATTTTTGTTTTTTAACTGTTACTTTTTCTATTTCTTTAAGTAGGCTTTCTTCACTTCTTTCATTATTTTCTCTTAATGCAGTTATCTTTTCAAACTCTTTTTCTACTGCTTTCATAAAGTTATTTTTATTTGAAATTATACTTTTAAGATATTCTTTAATAGCATTTAAAAGTTCTTCTTCATCAATTACAGTAGCATTAGGACAATGGTTTACGCCCATTGAGTTTCTCCCACTACATACCCATCTTATATATTCTTTGCCTTCTTCTGTGTATTTCCTTCTTATCCTTCTAAATGAATAACCACAATGTTTGCAATAGATAAGTGTACTAAATACATATTCTGTTTTTTCTCTTTTATTGTTTAGTTTAAATTCGTTTGACCTTTGAGCTAAAATATCTTGAGCTCTATTAAATAATTCATCTGATATTATTCTCATTTCTGGTTTTTCTACAACTATCCATTCTTCTTCTGGTAAATCTTTTCTTGTTCCTGTTATAAAATCTGTAACCTCTGATTTCTTATTTGTTACTCTACCTGTATATATTGGATTTTTAAGCATTCTTACAATAGATGTTTGTACCCATTTTGATTTTGTTTTTTTAGTTCT
>CAJFJY010000041.1 GCA_904384205.1 uncultured Clostridia bacterium
ATAAAAGTAAAGTAATTGTTTATGATTATTTGGATAATATGAAAGTTTTAGAAAAAATGTATTTTAGAAGAATAAAAGGATATAAGATTGCTGGATATGAGATTATAGAAGAAGCATAAAATATTTTAAAGTGGACAATGAAAATTCAAATTGCCCACTTTATTTTATGTTATGAATTTAAAGCATTAGTGATAAATTTAATAACATCATTAACTCCAGTCATATAATACTTCTCATTCCAATAAACGCAATGAGTTAATAGCTCTTCCCTAAAATCATCCAGAATATCAGAAACATAATCAGAATCTTTATCAGGAATAACATCAAGAATCTTTTCGCAAAAAGTATCATAATTAAGAGCATGTTTTTTATCTTCGTCAGTTAAATTACTTTCTAATTTCTCAAATCTAAACTCTATCCAATCTTTTAATAATTCATTATCTTCATTATTTGTATTCATATTATTAAAACAACAAAAACATTTTCTATTCATAATCAAAACCTCCATAAATCTAAATGAATTACAAAATTTCCTTCAAAAATTTTGCATACTTAGACTGTAGAAAACAAGTTTTAACAGTCTAAGTAAATTGGGCTCAAAATGGGCACACAACTGACCAAAAATGAACCAAAATCACATAAATTTACAAAGATCACATAAATTTACAAAGCTAAAAAATTGGGCACACCAAATATACCAATGAATACAGTTCAAAACCAGATTTACCAATACTTTGCGAGCTTTACTCATAACCCGAAGGTCAAACACAAACCAAATATTCAATCATAAGAACCAAAAATTAAAAGCAGAAAGTAAAAAAACAAAAAAATAAAATAAGCAAAACAAAGGAAAACAAGCCAAAAGAGAGTCAATTTGTCGAATTTTGCGATGAAAAATTCTTTACAAAGACAAAAAAGTATGCTAGTATAAAACACAAGATTAAAATCAAATTTTCAATCTTAAAATTTTTTCGAAAAAATTTATTAAAAATCAAAAAACAATTTAAAGAAAAGTTCAAAAACAAAAAAATCCCAAAACAAAAAACAATTGAATACAGAAGTAAAAAACAATTATAGTAAAACACAAATAAAAATAAAAAACTTAAAAAGGAGAGAAAAAATATGAAACTAAAAAAAGCAATAAAAGCTATAATAGTAATAATAGCTATTTTAGCATTAAACATTTTAATATTTATCAATGTAAGTAAAGCAATAACACCAGAAAAATATAAATTAGAAGCAATAGGAGGATCTTCAACACTATTAAAATATAAAGAAGAACCGATAACATCATTTTATGTAGGATATGCAGGAAAGCTATATAATTACCCAGCATATTGCCTAGACAAAAACAAAAAATTTGTAACAAAAGAATTATCATACACAGTCACAGAAAATGGAGAAATAAACGACGTAATATTATGGAGATATATAGTAAACGGATATCCATATAAAAACCTTAATGAACTAGGATGTAAAGAAAGAAATGAAGCATATGTAGCAACACAACAAGCAATCTATTGTTATATATACGAACAAAAAATAGAAGATTATGAACCAATAGGAGAAGCAGGAGAAAGAACACTAGAAGCAATGAAAAACATCATAAAAAACGCAGAAAATTCACAAGAGACACCAATCTCAGAGGCAATAAAAATAAAAGAAATAGATTCAAAATTTAAAGAAGACAATATAGACAAAGAATATGCCTCAAAAACATATCAAGTAACATCTAGTCTGCCAATGAAAAGCTATAAAGTAAAATTAGAAGAATTACAAGAAGAAGAAAAAACAGAATTTAAAATTACAGACTTAAATAATAATCCAAAAACAGAATTTGAAGAAAATGAAAAATTTAAAATATTGATACCAATAGAAAAGATAAAACAAGAAATAAATTTTAAAATAACAGTAGAAGCAACAATAGAGGCAAAGCCAGTAATATATGCAATACCAAATGACGAGCTATATCAAGATTTTGCAATACCAGGAACACTAATAGAAGAAATAGTTAATGAAAGTACAGAAGAACAAGAAACACCAGAAGAAGAGATTAAAGAAAAAGAACCAGAAATACCTCAAGAAAAGAAATTGCCAGTAACAGGCATGTAAGATTTATTCAAAAAAATTTAAAATCAAATAAAAAAATTCCAAAGCAAATAATAACAGAAATAAACTGTAAGAAAGGAAAATATGTTAGCAATTACAAAAAGCATCGCATTACAAGGATTAGATGGATACCTAATATCAATACAAGTAGATATATCAGCAGGAATGCCACATTTTGAAATAGTAGGACTACCAGATACAAGTGTTAGAGAATCAAAAGAAAGAGTCAAAACAGCAATCAAAAATTCTGGAGCAGAATTTTTAAGCAGAAAGATCGTAATAAATCTTGCTCCAGCAAATACAAGGAAAGAAGGCTCTGGGCTAGATTTAGCAATAGCAGTTGGAGTTTTAGCTGCAAGTGGATATATAGATAATACATCAAACGAAGAATTATTTAATAATACAATTTTTGTAGGAGAATTGTCTTTAAATGGAAATATAGAAAAAATAAACGGAATTTTACCAATATGCATTGAAGCAAAGAGATTAGGGATAAAAAGAATTATTCTGCCAAAAGAAAATGCAAAGGAAGCCTCATATATATTAGGTATAGAAATAATAGCAGTAGAAACATTAGTAGAAGTAATGCAATATTTAAATAAGGAAAAAGAAATAAAATCAGAAATAAATAGAAATATACTAGATGAAACCAAACAAGAATATTCAATGGATTTTTCAGAAGTAAAAGGACAAGAAAACGTAAAAAGAGCATTGGAGATTTCAGCAGCAGGAGGCCATAATTGTATATTAATTCGGAACACCAGGCTCAGGAAAAACAATGCTTGCAAGAAGGTTACCAACCATATTACCAGATCTAAGTTTTAATGAAGCATTAGAAATTTCAAAAATATACAGTATAGTAGGATTAACTTCAAAAGAAACACCATTAATTTTAAAAAGACCATTTAGAAGTCCACATCATACAATAACAGCAGTATCGTTAGTAGGAGGAGGAAAAATACCAAAACCAGGAGAGATTAGTTTAGCACATCATGGAGTATTATTTTTAGACGAATTACCAGAATTTAATAAGAATACACTAGAAGTTTTAAGAGGACCATTAGAAGATGGAATAGTAACAATAAGTAGATTAAATGCCAGTATAACATATCCTTGTAATTTTATGCTAATTGCTAGTATGAATCCGTGCCCATGTGGATATTATGGCTCAAAAGAAAAAGAATGTGTGTGTAAGCCAGATCAAATAAAAAAATATAGAAATAGAATTAGTGGCCCACTATTAGATAGAATCGATTTACACATAGAAGTAAGTGGAGTAAAATATACAAAACTGCAAAGTAATCGAGCAGAAGAGAAATCAGAAATAATTAAAGAAAGGGTAAACAAAGCAAGAAAAATACAAATAGAAAGATATAAAGATTATGGAATATACTCAAATTCAGAATTAACGCCAAAACTAATAGAAAAATTTTGCAAATTAAATATAGAATGCAAACAAATATTAGAAATGGCATTTGAAAATTTAGGATTAAGTGCAAGAGCATATAGTAGAATTTTAAAAGTAGCAAGGACTATAGCAGATTTAGAAGATAGTGAAGAAATAGAAAAAAGACATTTAGCTGAAGCAATACAATATAGAAGCCTAGATAGAAAATACTGGGATTATGATAATAAAAATTACAATAATTAAATAGCATAGAAAATCAAATAAGAAAGGCATTTCTCTAAGCAAGTAATAGAAAAAAGATTAATAAGAAAAAATAAAAATACGAAATAACAAAAACATGAAATAACAAAAATAAAAAGTAACACTAAAAAATAAACTATTAAGTAGGAGTAACAAAAATTGGAAACAATAACTATTAACGATAATGATTATCCAAAACAATTAAAAAAAATCAAAAATCCGCCTGAAATCTTGTATTTAGAAGGAAATAAGGAACTATTATACACAAATATTATTTCAATAGTAGGAACAAGAAAATGTTCAGAATATGGAATAAATACAACAAAAAAATTTGTCAAAGAGTTAGTAAAACAAAATATAACAATTGCAAGTGGGCTAGCAATACGGAATAGACACAACAGCACATATTGCCACATTAGAGAATAGAGGTAAGACAATAGCAGTTTTAGGAGATGGGTTAAACAAAATTTTTCCTAAAGAAAATATAGAATTATATAAAAGAATAATAAAAGAAGGCGGACTAGCTATTAGTGAATATCCACCAAATGAAGAAGCTGACTCAAATAAATTTTTAGAAAGAAATAGAATTGTTAGTGGAATATCTATTGGATTATTAGTAATTGAAGCAAAATACAGAAGCGGTACAAGTGTAACTGCAAAGTTTGCGAAAGAACAGGATAAAAAAATATTCGCAATTCCACATGAGTTAAATAATATAAATGGTAAAGGAACCAATAGACTAATTAAAGAAGGAATAGCAAAATTAGTAACCTGTCCAAATGATATAATAGAAGAATTTGAAAAGTCAAAAGAAATATCGGAGAAAACAAAATTGAAACAAAATAATAAAAATATGCTATCAATTATGCAAATAAAGAAATACAAGATAAAAAAACAAAAAAGATACAAAAAACAAATTAATATCCCTGAAGTAATAAAAGAAAAGGAATATCAAGAAATTTACAAAATAATTTTAAAAAATCCAAATAATATAGACATCATATATGAAAAAAGTAAAAATAGCATAGGAGAAATAAATCAAATCTTATTAATGTTAGAAATAGAAGGATATATAAAGAAAACAGCAGGAGGATACGAATGCATACAAAAAAAGAACTAGGAACAGTAGGAGAAGATATTGCTGTTAAATATTTAATAGAACAAAATTATAAAATAATAACTAGAAATTTCATGTGTAGACAAGGAGAAATAGATATTATAGCAAGAGATACATTAAAAAAAGAAATAGTATTTATTGAAGTAAAAACAAGAACAAGCCAAAAATATGGATCCCCATCAGAAGCAGTTGATGAACATAAACAAAAACATATATATAAATCAGCAGAATACTATGTTTACAGACACAATTTATATAATAAAGCAATAAGATTTGATATTATAGAAATCAACATAGATATTATAAAAAAGAAAATAAGGATAAATCACATAAAAAAGGCCTTTTATTAATCAACAATAATAAGAAAATAATCTATTTGAAAATTAAATTACAATAAAATAGTAGTAATAATCAACATTAGAAAATTACTACTATTATAAAATAAAATATTCGAAAGATATTAACTATTTATATTATAACATAAAGTAAATGTCGAAAACATAAGAAATTTGTAAATAAAGAAAATAAATTTGATTTATCTATTAGAAAGTCATGCTAACTTTCTAATAGATAAATAATATTGTACACAATTTTACTAAAGTAAAATTGGCACACGAACAAAAACGCGACATATAAGTAAAAGAAAAGATCAAAATATCTAAATTATGTCGCTTTTGTTCTTAGGAAAGGCACATAAAAATATACTTTCCAATAAAGCAAAAATCGTAATTAATAAAATTAATTCTAATAAAGTTTAAGAACATCTTCGATAACATAAGATACAGGCAAAACGTTATCATTATCGGTTTCAATATCAAAAATTGTTTGATTAGTGTTAGGTGTTTGATGAGATTTATATACAGAAACTGTAATAGTTCCAACTTTTTCAAGACTATTATCCATAGATCCCCCTCCTTTTCTTTTGTGTTAATGCAATTATAATAGAAAAAAACATAAAATCAACAAAAATATCAGGAAAATTGTAAAAAGATATACAAAAAAGGAATTTATAAGGTAATAAAATTTTTATAGAAAAAATAAAAAAGCAAGCTCAATAAAATAAAAGAGAGAAAGAAGTTGATTTTACTGAGCTTCCAGACATATTTCAAAAATTGCAAATATAAATTCATGTATAAAATTTAAAATTTTTGTAAAAAAGTGAAACCATTTCAATATTTTTTATACACTTATTTATAGAGGCATTTTATAATAATTAGTAGATAAAAGATGTTTTTAAAATGGAAACAGAAACGCCTAAAATCTACAACTAAAAATATATAACATTATATATTATATTTAAAACAATAGATAAAATTTTTTATAAAATAGGAGGAAACACATATGAAAAAAGAAAAAAGTAATAATATAAAGAAAAAAGCCAAATTTAATAAACTTTTTATGAAAGGAAAAAAATTTCATGTAGTAAAAAGAGAAACAGAAATTATTAAAAAGCAAATTTATAAAAAAGAAATGTAAATATTTAAAATTTCAAAAATAAGTAAAAATATAAAATGCCTCTTTATCATATTTTAAGGAGTAAAAAAATATAATTCAATAAAAGGCATAAAGCAATAGAGAATGTCATTAAAAAGATAAAGAGAGGTGTTTAATTTGAGCAAAATAGAAAGGACAAAAATAAAAAAAACACAAATTATAGTAGCGATCTTTAGCATAATTATAGGAACACTACTGCATTTTACATATGAATGGTCAGGAGAAAACAATTTTGTAGCTAGCTTTAGTGCAGTTAATGAAAGTACATGGGAACACTTAAAATTAGTATTTTTTCCAATGCTAATATTAGGAATAATTGAATATTTTTTTATCAAAAAGGAAGTCAATAATTATATAGAAGCAAAAACTATTGGGATATTTGCATCTATATGTTTCGTAATAGTATTTTTCTACACATATACAGGAATTTTAGGAACAAACTTTTTTATAATAGACATATTAACATTTATTTTAAGCATCATATTAGGTGAATATGTAGCATATAAGTTGATGACAATCGAAAATCAATCAACAATATTAAGCAAAGTGCTTTCAATAGGAATCATCATTTTTCTATTTCTATGTTTTGTAATATTTACATATAATCCGCCAAAAGTAAATCTATTCAAAGATCCAACAGAAAAAACAAATAGAATAATTCAAGAAAATAATTGAAATAAAATTCATAATTATATATAATGAAACAAAAAAAGAAAGAAGGATATCCACATAAAAAGAACAAATTGTGGATAAGCAAATATGTCAAACGCAAAATATTATATAAAAATAAAAGAAAAAGAAATACCAGTAATAATAAGAGAATATAAACACTCATATACTTTAAAAATATATTTTAAAGGAAATATATTAAATATAAGTAAGCCAAAAAGAATAAGTAAACATAGCTTCGAAAAATTTATCAAAGAAAATGAAGATAACATATATAATCAATATATGAAAATCTTAAAGCTAGACAGCAAAGATATAAAACATTGGGTAAATGGAGAAAAATTCAGCTATTTAGGAGAAGACTATACAATTAATGTAGAAGAAATAGATGAGAATAAACTAAAAGTTAAAATAGACACAGAAAATAAAAAAATGCTAATCAAAATCTCAGAAAAATTAAAAGATGATGAAAGAAAAGAAAATGTAGATAAAGCTGTAAAAAAACTTCTAAAAATACAGACTGATAAATATATAGAAGAAAAATTACCATATTGGAGTAAAATAACAAACTTATCATATACGAACTATATGATAGGAGATACAACAAGTAAATTTGGAAGCTGTAGTCCAAGTAAAAGAAAACTATACTTTAGTAATAGATTAATAATGTTACCAACAGATAAAATTGATGCTATAATTGTACATGAGCTATGTCATTTAAAATATAAAGACCATAGCAAGAATTTCTATAATTTAGTAAAAGAATATATACCAAATTACCAAGAAATAGATAAATGGCTAAAAACAAACAGCTATAAAATAATGATTTAAAGAGGAAAATTGAGAATGTAAAACCAAATTTCCCTCTTTTATTTTGACCCAAAGGTCTGTCCATTTTTGACAATTTTTGAACATTTTGATACGTCCCTACTACTATTTTGACCCAAAGGTCTGTCCCTTTTTGACAATTTTTGAACATTTTGATACGTCCCTACTACTAAAATCCAATAATTTCATTATAAACATCAATAGCGAATTTATCAGTCATACCAGATATATAATATAAAATACATTTACAATAATCAACTTCACTATCAAAGGAAAACAAAACATCATTCTTTAATTTTGAATCATCTCTATTACCACAGTCATAATATTGATAAACAAAATCAATAAAACTGTTTGCCAATTTAGGAGATGTATTATAAAGAGAATTTAATGATTTAATAGTATCTTTTCCATCATAATAATTTTTTAAAGTATTATAAATCTCATTTAAAACTAGCTGAAAGTATCTTATAGAAGGTTTTAAAGGCTCTGCAAGATAAATATTAAGATAATTAAATTTCTTTACTTTATTCAAAAGTTCAAAAGCCTCCGCAGAAAAACATAAACCTTTATCAGGAGTAGAATTTTCACATAAGTTTTGAACAAGATAGTTTATAAGAATAGTATTATTTATTTTCTCATTAGATGCAACCTGTATTAATTTAGTCAAATCCTCTAAATGATCATCTAAAATACCAAGAGTAATTGCATCCTCAATATCACGTCCAACATATGAAATTTTATCAGCAACTTTAACAACACAAGCCTCCCAAGTATAAGGAGAATATTGATTAGGGTGAGAATAAGTAGATAAATCAATATACTCAGAACGAGGAATAAGACCATTTTCATCTATCTCACCACAGTGAGAAATAATACCATCGCGAACCGCATAAGTTAAATTTAAATTTTGCTTGTTTCTGTCAGCATCTTCAAGTAGCTCAATAAAATCAACAAGTTCCAAACCATTTTTCTCATGCCAAAAAGAAGTACGTAAATCCCTTTTAGAAATTTCAGATAAAATCCTTTCACCTTGGTGACCAAAAGGACTGTGACCTAAGTCATGAGCAACAGAAATAGCCTTTGTAAGCTCTGTATTAAGTCCTAAGTAATTTGCAATTGTATAACTAATAGATTCAACATGAATAACATGTTCAATTCTAGTACAAATGTGATCATTTTCAGGAGAAAAGAAAACTTGAGTTTTGTGCTTCAATCTTCTATAAGCAGTAGAATGAATAACTCTCGTATAATCTCTTTCAAATTCACTTCTAACATCAAGAGGACGTTTATATAAAGGCTTTCGCCTCTTTATAAGTTTATCCCAATTAGGATTAGAAATATTAGCAGCAAACTTTTCAAACTTTTTCATAAAATACCTCCTTTTTGGTAAATGGTCAATTGGGGACAGGTACCATTTAACCATTTTTGGTCAACTTGGGACAAATTTCACCAAATTAACGATTATAAATTTATCAAATATGGTATTGTCATAAATATTCAATATATAACTAATTTTATCAGAACATAATATATATTACAATATTTACATTAAATTAATTAAGATGTATAATAGCCAAAAAGGAGGAAATGAAATGTTACAAGTAGTAAAAGATGATTTTGATGAAAGTGCAGAGGACATATTAAACACTATAAATAAAATGCTAGAGAATAAAGATAAAAAGACAAAAGAAATAGAAAATAAAGAAAAAAATAAGAATTAGCAATTAGAAGGAGAAAATAAAAATGGGAAAATTATTTGTAATAGAAGGAACAGATTCTAGTGGAAAACAAACTCAATTAGAAAAATTAAAAGAAAGATTTGAAAAAGAAAAAATTAAATATAAAAGTGTTAGCTTCCCAAATTATGAAAGTGAAAGTTCAAGTTTAGTTAAAATATATTTAAATGGAGAGTTAGGTCAAGATGCAAAAAAGATTAGTCCATATATTGCATCTACATTTTATGCGGCAGATAGATACATAACATTCAAAAAAGAATATGAGGAATATTATAATAATGGTGGAATAATATTAGCAGATAGATATACTACTTCAAATATGCTTCACCAAGCAGGAAAAATAGAAAATGAAGAAGAAAGAAAAAAATTTTTAGAATGGTTATGGGATTTTGAATTCAATTTATATGGTTTACCAATACCAACAGAAGTAATATTTTTGAACATGCCAACAGAATATGCAATAAAACTAATGGAAAAAAGAAAAAATAAAATAACAAATGAAGAAAAAAAAGATATTCATGAAAAAAGCCCAGAGCATCTTAAAGCAGCATATGAAGAAGCATGCAAATTGTCAAAAAAATATAACTGGTATGAAGTGAAATGTGTTAAAAATGAAGAAATAAGAACAATAGAAGACATACATGAAGAAATATATAATGAAATAAAAAAACATTTATAAAAAATCAATAAATTTTACAAAAACACAAGAAAAAAAGAAAAAAAACAAGAAAAAACTTAAAATAAAAAGAGAAGTTATCAAAATAACTAAAGTCAGATTAAACAAAATCGAGAAAGACAAAAATTAGAAAAAACAAAATTTGGAATATTTGTGAAAAAATAGTATAATATATACCAATGGTGCATTATTCTAGTCGTACCAAAGTTTATGAGGGTGGGGCTAAAAATCCACTAAAGGGCACATCTTTGAAGTTTCTTAAATTTGCGCGAAATGCCAGTTTTGTGTGAGTTTAGGGAGTAAAGAAATTAGGGTAATATGTAATGGCATACATAGGATTCCCCCTAGTTTCGTGGAGACTTAAATATTAACAAATTTAAGAAAATATTTTAAATTGCAAAGATATTTTCAAAATAAATTTTACATATTTAAGTGTAACCTATGTTGAGTGCCAAGACACAAAATACATAGTGTAGCCTGTCTCGAGTGAATGTATTGGGATTAATGGTGTAGAATAAAATAAATTTTGGCCAAATTTATTTTATTTATGTTATGAAATTTCATTTGCAAAAAAGACTAATAAACTTGTAAGGTATGTCAAGGAAAACTTCTAGAATGTTTGCTGAAAGCATAGAAGCCTAGGGATTAAGGTACAGATTTAAGTGGCGATCTGGTGTCTAATCATAATTAGATATTTTCCTTAAACGGAAACGGCTCAAGCAGTAATGCTAAGCGGAAAATAGAGAAATTCGACCAGACCTAAACTGTAAAATTTACTTAGGCTTTGACCATTAGATAAATAAAGACGGATTTATCCGTCTTAAATTTTAATTAGATGAATACAGAAAGGAAGAAAATTATTTAAGATGAAAGTTAAATCAAAACCGAGTGACAAAGACGAATCGAAAAAGATGAAAAAGGAAATTAAAAAATTAGCAAGAATAGAAAATCAAAAAACAGAGATAGAATCGCAAAAAGAAATAGAACAAGTAAAACAAAAATATGAAGAAATAAAAAAAGAAAAAATAAAAAAAGAGAAAAAAGAAAACCAAAATATAAAATGGTTTATAGAAGTATTTATAATGACATTTATTTTATCAATGTTATTTTCATACATATCAACCAATGGAGTTTCAAATTTAAGTTTAATACCAGCAATATTAATCTTAGTTTTAGTAATAGCAGTAGGTATAATATTTGATATTGTAGGAGTTGCTGTAACAGTAGCTGATGAAAATGAATTCCATGCAAAAGCTACAAAAAAAGTGAAAGGATCTAAAAGTTCAATAAAATTAATAAGAAATGCACCAAGAGTTGCAAATATTTGTGCAGACGTTATAGGAGATATATGTGGCGTACTAAGTGGTGCAATAAGTGCATTAATTTCTATTAAAATAACAGACCAGTTCGGACTAAGCTTTGATACACAATTTATATTAAGTGCATTAGTTTCAGCAATAACAGTAGGAGGTAAAGCATTAGGAAAAACAGTTGCAAATAATAATTCAACCAAAATTGTGCATGCAGTAGGAATTGTTACTAATAAATTCTTTAAAGATTAAAATTAAAACAAAATATACAAAATAAAAATAAAGCCCTAATAAATAATAAATCTAATTAATATTATTTATAGGGCTTTTTTGCATTATAGGAAATTGCATTTCATATAATGCAAAAAATATAGATGCACAGAAAAATTGCAAAGCAATTTTTCGCGTCGACAAACCTTATGCGCTTCTTGCTAGACCTTAAATTATTGTAACCAATATTAAAAAGTAGAGAAAAGGTCTAGCAAAGCTAGATTTGTCCATAGCAGTATTTTCATGAATACATTTTACATATAAAGACATAATAAAAGCATACATAAAAACGATTGAAAAAAATATAAAAATATAATAAAATTTAAAAGAAAAAATATTCCAACAAGAATTAAACTTAAGAAAGGAATGAGAATAAATATGAAAGCATTAATAACAGGGGCCTCATCAGGAATAGGAAAAGATATGGCAATAATCTTAGCAAATAAAGGATATGAATTAGTATTAGTAGCAAGAGACGAAAAAAAGCTAGAAGAGGTAAAAAACGAATTAAGCCAAATAACAAAAGTAGAAATAATATCAAAAGACTTAAGTGATGAAGAAAATTGCAAAGAAATATATAAAGAAGTAGAAAATGTAGACCTATTAATAAACAATGCAGGATTTGGAGATTGCGGAAACTTTACAAAAACATCACTAGAAAAAGAAATAAATATGATAAAAACAAATATAATAGCATATCATATTTTAACAAAACTATATTTAATAGATATGAAAGCAAAAAATGAAGGAAAAATACTAAATGTAGCGTCAATTGCAGGATTTATGCCAGGACCACTAATGGCAACGTATTATGCAACAAAAAATTATGTAGTAAAACTATCAGAAGCAATAAGAGAAGAACTAAAAAAAGAAAAATCAAAAGTTCAAATAAGCATATTGTGTCCAGGACCAGTAAAAACAAATTTTAATAAAGTAGCAAATGTAAAATTCAATTTAAGAGAAGCTGATAGCAAAAAAGTAGCCAAATATGCAATAAAGGAATTAGAAAAAGGAAAATTTTATATAGTCCCAGGGCTAGATGTAAAAATAGCAAAAATAGGAGCAAAAATCATTCCAACAAGCATAATGCAAAAATTTGCATACATGGCACAAAAAAGAAAATTAGGGGATTGACAAATGCAAACAAATATTCTATAATAAAGCCGGTGATATTTATGAAAAGAGAAATATTACATGTAGATGTAAATAACGCATTTTTAAGTTGGACAGCAATAGATATGTTAAAAAAAGGAAGTAAAATAGATATAAGAGAAATACCATCAATAATAGGTGGAGATGAATCAAAAAGATCTGGAATAGTGCTAGCAAAAAGTCCAAAAGCAAAAGAATTTGGAATAAAAACAGCAGAAACAATATATCAAGCAAAAATCAAATGTCCAAATCTACAAATATTTCCATCAAACTATAAAATATATAGAGAAAACTCAGATAAGTTATATAAATTATTATTAGAATATACAGACAAAATAGAAAGATTCAGCATAGATGAATGCTTTTTAGACATGACACATTATTTAATGAATGATGCATTACTAAATAAAGCAAAAGAAATAAATAAAAGAGTAAAAGAAGAATTAGGATTTACAGTAAATGTAGGAGTAGCACATAATAAATTACTTGCAAAAATGGCATCAGACTTCACAAAACCAGACAGAGTACATACATTATACGAAGAAGAAATACCAACAAAAATGTGGCCATTGCCAGTATCAGAACTATTTATGATAGGAAAAAGAACAGTCCCAAAACTATACCAAATGCAAATAAAAACAATAGGAGATTTAGCACATACAAACAAAGAAATGCTAGGTAATAAATTTGGAAAACATGGAATAATGATGTGGGAATATGCAAATGGAATAGATAATTCAGAAGTTAAATATATAAGAGAAAGACCAAAAGGAATAGGAAATTCAATAACATTACCACAAGATATATCAGACATTAACAAATTAGAAGAAATATTATTGAATATTACAGACCAAGTAGCATATAGATTAAGAAAAGAAAATTTATTAGCAAATGTGGTAAATGTTCAATTAAGGACAAAAAATTTTTCTGACACATCACATCAGAAAAAATTACCACACCCAACATCAAACACAAAAGAAATATATACTGTAGCAAAAGAATTATTAAAAGAATTGTATAAAAAAGGAACAGCAATAAGACTAATAGGACTAAGAGTAGACAATCTTATAGAAAAAAATGAAATGCAATTATCTCTATTTGATACAAAAGAAGAAAAAAAATTAGACAAACTAGATGAGACAATTGACAAATTAAAAGAGAAGTATGGGTACAACTTTATAAAGAGAGGGAGTAATTTAAAAGATAATATAAAATGGAGCAAATTTGAGAAATAGAACAATAAAATTTACATTTTTTTATCTTTTTTGTAAAAAAATGTAAATTTTTGCGACGAAAAAGGCTTGCAAAACTAATAATTTAATAGTATTATTAAAAAGTGCATGAAAATTTTGAAAAACGAAATTGCGCAAAACACAAAAGAAAGACATCTGGTAAAATGTCAAGATAATTTTTGAAAAAATTTTAATTTTTTTGTACATTGATAATATAAAAAGGGCTCACTTAATAGACTTCCAATAA
>CAJFJY010000042.1 GCA_904384205.1 uncultured Clostridia bacterium
AAATTTTAATTAAATATGCAGGTATGCTGGAACTGGTAGACAGGATGGTCTCAAAAACCATTGT
This sequence comes from uncultured Clostridia bacterium, assembly GCA_904384205.1. Classification (GTDB taxonomy): domain Bacteria; phylum Bacillota; class Clostridia; order TANB77; family CAG-508; genus CAG-269. The sequence continues at coordinate 65 of CAJFJY010000042.1, forward strand.
CAGAAATGGCGTGTGGGTTCGAGTCCCACTACCTGTACCAAAATTAGTTTGCACAAGCCACTAATTTATTAGAAGAAGTTGAAGAGCCTAATTCCTCAATTTCTTTTTTGGTTTCAAAAGCACTTGTAATCGCTTGAGCTGAAAGCTGTTTTGAATTATTATCTAAATGAGCATATATATTTGCAGTTGTTGAAAAATTAGAATGTCCTAACCATTTTGTGATAGACTTTTCGAAAACGTCTCTCGCAAAGGAGCCAAATAAAATAGCGATTTCCAAGAAATTGGGAGTTGTTATTTTTTTATAAAGACATTTTAAATGAAGCAAAAGATATGGAAAGTGTCATTAAACCATAACCCAATTGGCGTTCGATTTGAATACCTTAAAATTTATATAAAAGTAATAACAAAGAACTTGACTTATAGTTTACTTCAAGTGATATAAATAAAAAGATAACAAATGAAATAAGAAAGAGGTAATGCAAATGGAATATCGAATAAATAAACGAACAGGGGATAAAATAAGTATAATAGGGATGGTTGGACTAATGTTTAGCATAAATCCAGCATATGATTATCAAAAAGGTGATTATGCTAATGGAAATATAAATGAAAGATTTGAATTATATAAAAGATGTGAGACAGAGGGAGTAGGAATTTCTGTAATGAAAGCCTTCTCAGGAGGACAATTATTAGATGATAAAAGATCTCCATTTGGAAAGGAACTTACAAAAATTCAATGTATACAATATGATTTAGACAAACCAGGAGTTTTAACAGTATTGCCAGGAATAAGAATTAAAGAAGATTTAGAAGAAATTTTGAAATATGAAAATAGCACAGAAGAAGAGAAGGATTATTCAATAATAAGTGATTTATCAATTTCAGGGGATACTTTAGCAAAAGAACATTATAGAAATTTAGAAAAAATGCTAAAGATTGTATTAGTTGTGGTCATTGTAATAGTAGATGTCCATTTAAAGTTGACCAAATGAATAGAATGAAAATAATAGCAGAATATTTCGAAAAAGAGTAATATGTAATAAAAGTGCACAGAGTTACTGTGCATTTATTTTTTTAGCTACAACAGCAAATCGACCATCTTTTACATGATATGAGCAAGTAGATAATGTAATTAATTGATCTCCATATGTTACACTTGAATTAATGTTATAAAGAGAAGCATTTTTAGCATTTTTCACATAATCATTATACTCAGTTTCAGATTCAGGATTAATAAAATAATAATATCTAAAAACATTTTTTTCAGAACTGTAATATACTCTAGATTTAAAAACAGATATAATTTCGAATTCAGAATCTTCATTTTCTGTTGTAAATCTAATAGTAGGATGCTTTTTATAAAAACTTTCATCAGAATATTTCAATAATTCTTGAAACATTGTACCATTATTTAAATTGTGACCATATATAAGTAAGTTGTTACTTGGAATATTCCAATCATAATCCTTATTTAGAAATATAGAACCATTCTTAGATTTTTCTTTTTTATAATTATGAGTCATATAATATTCATTATCTGTACCTTGTAAAACTGGGTAATTGATAGATGTGTTTTCTATTTCAAGCCATCCGACGATATCTGGGTTAGTTTCTTGGAGAGTTTTTACTTGAATTATTCTTTCTGTTTCTATTGGTTTGTTTTCAGTATTTTGTCGAATATTTTCATTTAAATTTGTTTCATTACCATTTGTTTCTGCTGTTTCCAAATTTATTTCATTAATATTAATCATATTTAGTAGATTACTTTCTTCAACAATTTCCTTTTTAGCTAAACATTCTTCAAAAATGTATATAGCTGATAGAAAAATTGAAAAAAATAATAAACTATAAATAAAAATATATAGAATTTTTTTATATTTAGAATTAATTTTCATTTATTTCACCACAATATATTTTAAGGATAGACATTTTAGCCTATCCTATATTTTCTTTTTTTTCTCATAAAAATTAATGTTGTTGTAGATAATAATATTGTTAAAACTGCAAGTCCTGTATAATTTTCTATACCTGTTTTAGGTGTTTCATCTTTTACTGGTATTTCAGTTTCAGGTTGTGTAGGTTCTTCAGGTACAGGAGTTTCTACCATTGATATTTTTGCATAAATTGTTGTATCAGCACTAAGTGTTTGATTAAAATCAAAAGCTGTTGTGTATTGTTCATCAGTAAAGAATCCATCAATCACTTGATTTGTTTCTAATTGAATATGAGATTTTAAAGTGTCTTCTGATATTGTTTTACCAGATTCAGCTACAATTTTATTTGTTTTACCATTAGCTACTAAAGTTATTATTACATTTTGAATATCAGTATTACTTGTTATTGTATCAGGAACTTTAGTTTCAGCTATAACATTATTATTTTCATCAGTTAATACTAGGCTATCTCCAGATATAGCGACTTTATTTGTTGTATTAGAAGTGTTTGTTATTGTAAATTCTGTAAGATGACCATTATCAGCAACACGAACTACATTTTCATTAGTATCAGATGTTAAAGTACCATTCATAACTAATGTAGGATGATTTGTTGCTGCTGCACCTTTGTCTATTTCTATACCATTATTTGCATCTGTACCATTATAACCTAAGTGTAAATCTATTACTTCAAGTCTACCACCATTTACTAATACACCACCATATTTGAAACCTGTTATTGAAACATTGTCTAAATAAACAGCTGCTCCATCGTAAGCTTGTACACCATATTTAGGTCCATTTTCTAATTTGATATTTTTTAGTGTAAGATTTGCATCAGATAATTGAGCTGTAAACATAGTTTGATTTCCAGATGTTGATGTCCAATCACTTGAACCTGTAATAGTATATCCATTACCATCTATTATAAGTTCTTTTGCAATAACTATTGGTTTTGTAACTGTTATATTATTTTGTATTGAGATAGTATCTCCATAATCTGCTTCATTAATTGCATTTATTAAAGTTTCTTCATCAGTAACTGTTCTTGTTTGTGCATTACTCATGTTTGGAAAAATTAATGTAATTGAAAGTAATGCTATTAAAAATATGATTGATTTAATTTTATTTTTCATATTTTCACCTCCTTGCTAAATTTATTTTTGCCAAATTGTTTTTAATTATTACAAAATTAGACATCGAAAAATTTTATCTTTTCTTATCATGCATAAAATCTACAATTTTGGCTGTTTAGTAATTTTTAGCAACAAAAATTTTAAAAGAAAAAATAAATATTGACTTGTGAATATAATTGATGATATAAATATTTTATAAAATTAATTATGAAATTTAGAGGTAAAAAATGTTGGATATAGATTATATAAGAAGAAAAAATCTAAATAATATAATAGGGAAAAAGATAGATTATTATGATAAAATAACTTCTACACATAAAAGAGCTAAAGAAATTGCTTTTGATGAGGAAAATAACGGAAAAATTTTGATTGCAGAAATTCAAACTGAAGGTATTGGAACAAAGGGAAGAAGCTGGCATACCGGAGAACGGAAAAAATATAGCAATGACAATTATTTTGAAACCAAAATGTAAAATAACTGATTTAAAAAATCTTACTATAGAAATAGCAAATTGTATGCAAAAAACTATTTATGATTTATTTGAAATTAGATTAGATATAAAAGAACCTAATGATCTAATTTTAAATGGTAAGAAGATTTCAGGAATTTTGACAGAAATAAATACAATTGGCGACAAAATTAATTATTTATTGATTAGTATTGGTTTTAATGTGAATGAAGAATTTTTTTCAGATGACTTAAAAGATATTGCAACTTCTCTAAAGAAAGAATTTGATAAATATTTTAGTAGGGAAGAGATAATAGTAAGTTTTATAAGGAATTTAGAAATTACACTAAAAGAAAATGAAAGTTTTTTATATATCCAAATCCGCCAAAAATGCAGCAAAAGATACAGAAAACAATAATTAAACCAATAGTGCCTAAAAAAATAATTAAGAACGCAAGAGTTGAACGATTTTGTAAATCTTTTATTGGTATAATATATAAATTCAATTCTTTAGTGGCAATAAAAAGTAGATCAACTTTTGTGTCAATAATTGTTTTGTAAGTTCTACCTTTTGTTCCACCACAACTTTTAAGAGCTACTTGATAATTGCCATATTTAGTCTTACAGTTTGTTGATTTCACTTGAACTGTTTTTAATATTCCATCTTTTTCTATAACTAGATCATAATCTTGTGTATCATTTAAAGGAATAGATACAGTATATCCATGCATACTAAAATATGCTATAGCAATGCCTAAAGAACTTCTGCCTTTTTCTTTATTTGTATCAAAATTCATAATTATCTCCTTATTTTTAAATAAAAAATAAGTACCTAAGCTAATACTCAGATACTTTTTGGTGCCTTAGCGAAGGACGTATGCGAAAAACGCCTAGCACAAAAGCTTCTTATTATCCGTTTCAAAATCAGTTATAGCAATAGTTTCAAAGAAATGTATACCCACATCGGTGCTTTTTGTCTATTACTATGTTTTAATTTAACATAACTTTTTATATTTAGCAATACCTTTTGAAAATAAATTTTGCCACTAGTGGCAAATTTCTTTTTATTAATTACATATTTTTTAGTTTAATCCAAATTTTTCTTTTTCATCCTTTGAAAACATTAAATCGAATGGGTCAAAAATTTGTAATCCAAAATCCTTAGTATATGAAGAACATGATACTATTCCCAAGTTAAATATATTGTTAATAGAATTGATGTATTCAGAATACATTTCCTTAATCTTAAATCTTTTTTTATCATTTTCTATTATTTCTTCTACTAAATACGGAGTTTCATTCTTTTTTTCATACCTTTTCATTATCTTTAAAGCTCCCAATACTTCTGGCTCATTATAATAGGAAATGTCTTTATTAAATTCACTTATCATATGCCTGCATTTTTTTACAAAATCTGACAAATTTATATCTCCTTTTAAATTATCTATATCACTTTTTATAATACTTTTCCATCCATCCCATTTTTGAAGTTTATCTTTTTCTATAAGAAATATTCTTTTTTTCTTATGTATATCTCCTTCTATTTTTGATACAGGTAGCTTATAATGTACATTATAATGTCTTAAATTGTAAAGAAATCTATATTCAAAATATTTGTCAAAGTATTTTGAAGATTTACTTTTGAATTCTCTATATTCTCTTGTTTCTTCTCCTGCAATTTCCTTAATAGTAATTTCATAATGATCTAAATAATTACGGAATGCAACTGCAAAATTAATAACAAGTTTGTTTATTTCATTTATTACATTTCTCATTATAATAGCAGATGATATTTTATTCTCTAATGGTTCTACTAACTTTAAATAATCTTCTAAATCCTTTAAATTACTTTTAAAAATATAATAATAGTCACAAAAGGAGTTGAAACTTCCTAGAATTTCATTACTTTCACTAATTAAATCTAATTCATCTTTTTTTAATTCTCTATCATATTGTAAAGTTTTTTCTTCATTTACTAATTTTAAATAATATAACTTATATGCCATATATTTCTCCTCATTTTTTATAATCTCCCTACTTTTTAAGTACATTTTAATTATAACAACAGTTATAAAATGAAATTTGCCACCAGTGGCAAATTTCAAAATACTAATCATTTTCTTCTTCAATTTCCTCATTCGGTAATTTTTTTATATATAAATTTAATTCTTCTTCCGTTGGCAATTTCTCCATTATTTCTTTTGGAATAACATTTCTTACTTTATATGAAGCTACTCCTATTGGGGCGTTTACACTTTTTAAAGACCATTCAACTGTTAGTTTATCTTTATCTTCACAAAGTAATAATCCTATCGTTTCATTGTCTGTTTCCTTTTTCAAAGTTTCATCAACTGCTGTTACATAAAATCCTAATTGCCCAACATATTCGGGTTTAAACTCTGTATTTTTTAATTCTACAACCACGAAACATCTTAAATCCAAGTGATAAAATAATAAATCTATATAATAATCATTATCATTTGTTGAAATTTTGTATTGATTTCCAACAAAACTAAAGCCCTTTCCTAATTCAAGCAATACATTCTTTATTCTTTCTAACATTGCATTTTCAATATCTCTTTCTTTTGCTCTTTTTCCTATATTAGCTAATTCGAAAATATATGGATCTTTTATCATATCTCTTGCAAATTCGCTTTGTGCAATAGGTAACTTATCATTAAAATTTGTCATTTTCTCTGGTAATGCTTGTCTTTCATATAATTCTAAATCAATTTGATGACTTAATACAGTTTTAGACCAACCATTTTCAATAATTTGCTTAGCATACCAAACTCTTTTATCAATATCTTCGATTTTATCTACTAAAATACAATTTTGAGACCATGATATTGTTTCCAATTCTTCTGGAATACTAGCTAAATCTTTATATGCTTCATATACTTTTCTCATTCTTGCTAGATTACGAGCCGAAAAACCCTGCTCATCTGGAAAATCTAATTTTAATGCTACTGACAATCTATTAATAAAATTATTCCCATATTTAGCATTATTACTAATTATTTTTCCAAGCCTTAAATAAAAATTGACAACTTCTTTATTTGCCTTTGAAATGATATTATATCTTGTATCTAAAATATCTTTTTCAATATCTTTTACAATTTTCACAAAGTCATCATCTAATAGTTCAAGTTCATTTGACATATTATTTATCTCCTTTAAAATTTTTTCTATAAATCTAATAACTTACATTGCTCTTTATTCCAAGCAGGAGTGCATATCATAATTATTTTGCAATTTCCATTCCAATAGTAAATTTCTTCTTTTTCTATTAAAATTACATCGCCCTTTTCAAAATTGATACTTTCATCTTTTTTATTAAGAGTTCCCTTTCCCTCTAGTATATAACAAATTTCTTTACATTTTTCATTAGTACAATATCCTTTTTCTGGATATTTACCGCTAATTGTATTTATACAAAAATCAATGTCTTTATCATTTAAACCTATTGAATATTCTAATAATTTACTTGTATCACTATTTTTTATTATTTGTGCATCACTGGATTTTACTATTTTCATTTCTTAACTCCTTAAATATAATTTACTATATCTTCAAATGTGTTATATCCGCTTTCGCTATTTATGTGTCCTGCATTTGGTATTAAGACTTGTTCTGTTGCAATTGTATTTGCAAACTCCTTTTCTACTTCATATTTTACATATGGATCATTATCTGAATAGAAACATATTATTTCATTTGCATATTGTTTTACATCTTCTAAGTTATCAAAATACATTGTTCTATTTACTGTATCGTATTCTTCATTTATTCCTAAATAATTGTTAAATCCACATACAAATATCAACTTTTTCACTCTTATTTTATTCTCTACTAAAAATTTGCTAACAAACACTGGGGCGATACTATGTGCTATTATTGTTGTATTTTCATTGATTAATCCTAAATCTAAATAATATTTAAGTAATTTACTCCAATTTTCATAATTTTGGTAACCAACTCCTATTGGGAATTGTGGCACATATACTTGTTTTCCGTCAGATGATATAAAATCTTGTAACCAACTAAACCAATTTCCAAATGGACTTCCAAAACTTCCATGTATTATAAAATAATTTTCTTGCATTTTTCATTACTCCTTTTTTACTTTAAATATCTCTTATAACATATTCTTGCACTTTACATTTATCATCTAAATTAAATTTTCCCTCAAACACAGCATTTTTAAATAAGTATGGTGTAAATTTCTCATTTTGTTCAAATTGATTTATTCTTTCTAAATTTTCAATTTCTATCCATTCTAATTTTCCTTCTTCTGATTCTTTTATTTGTCCTTCAAATTTTTCTGCTACAAATATAAATATAATTCCTTCATAATTATCGTGCCAATATGATATTCCTTGAAGTTTAGGATTAATTAAAGTTAATCCTGTTTCTTCATAATATTCTCTTAATATGCAATCAAGTGGACTTTCTCCTCTTTCAAATTTTCCACCTGGTGGTGCATATACTTGTCCCCATTTCTTTGAAAACTTAATCATTAATACTTTATTATCTTTTTTTAAATAGCAAGCTGTTGAATTTAAATGTGCAATTCTTTGTTTATTCATGAATTTATCTCCTAAAAACTATATTTCATATTTTTTTAATTGTTCTATATATGTTTTTATACTATCATCACTTATATCTTCTGGATTTAATTTACAAAGCTCCATTATTTGTTTTTCTATCCCTAAAGAACATTCTATTAAATGATTTGCTTTTTCTTCATTAGACCATACAGATAATGGTTTATCTTTATATCTAACTTTTGCATCTTCTAATCTTTCTTTTATTCCTACTACTCCATTTGGTGCTACTCTTTGATCACAATAAGCACATATCTTTATTTCATAAGAGTTTGAATTTAATGTTTCTTCATTCTTTCTTGACCTTTTTCCATCTAAAATTTTTAATTCCTTTTCGGATAGTCCCTCTATTTTACCAATTTCTAAATTGATTTCATGGTCATTAGTTCCATATTTGTCAAAATATTTTTTTCTTATTTTTATAAATTCTTCATCTTTTGAAAAGTCTTCTGGTATTTTTACCATATTTCCCATGTCATGCAATAGACATACTCTAATAATTGATTCTTTATCTATTTCTTGTCCATTCCAGTTATCTATTATTAAATTACTACATGCAGCAACTCTTAGCATATGCATTTGTAGGTTTTCTGGTAAATGGTATTTATTATAAATATCTATAATATTCATTTTTCTCTGATTTCCTTTCATTATTTTACTAATTTATGTTGTTCTATTGACCATGCTGGCGTGCAAGTCATAGATATTACACAATATTCAGTATCATAATAATATTTCTCATTAGGCTCTATTAAAATAGAATCTCCTTTTGAAAAATCAACTTTTTTATCTTCAAAGTTTAATGTTCCACTACCTTCAATAACATATATTAGTTCTTTGCTTATAAGATTTACACCATACCCCTCATCTGGGTATCTTCCACTAATTGTTGCTATACCTAAATCTATATCTTTATCCATAAATGAATATTCTAAAGTTTTACACTTATCACTATTTTTGCCTTTTAAAGCACTATTATATTTTATTACTTTCATGTTTTTTGACTCTCCTTTAACAATTTAAAATTACATATTTTACTTATTTATATCATAAAATCCGTATAAAAACAATTATTTCCAGAAATTAATGTAAAAGAGATTGCCACTTTTATATATAACAACCTCTTTGTATTATTATCTGTTTAAATTCCTATCCTTTTTCTTTGTTTTAGTAATATCTTCTTGCCCATTTTTCATTTGCATTTCAATTTTTATAATTTCTTTAACTTTTGGTGTATCTTCTAAAATATAGTTTGCTATTTTCATATTCTTTCTATACTTATTTAGAATTGTAGTGCATTCATTTCGCTTTTCTTTATATTCCTTTATTAAGTTATCATCTTTACAATTTCTTAGCTTATTTCTGTATTTTTGCCTTAAATTAGTAACATCTTTAATATCTTTTTCAGTTTGTGTAATATAGCTTTTTACATCTTCTATTGTTTTTAGTTTTTGGGTTACTATAAGTCTAATTTCATTAGAATATCTCTCCATTTTTCTCACTTCTTGTTTCATTTCTGGAGATAGTGGCTGATAGTTTTCTCGTTTTGGTAGTAGTCCTAATAAATGAAACAGTAGTAGAAAAAGTACATCGATTCCATTCATTTTACTAATATCTTTAAATTTTCCTTTATACTTGCAAACTTTATATTTCTGTTTTTTCTTTTTAAAATGTATAAATTCCATATATCTATTTTGATAATAATATGGATTGTGTTCAACTTTGTTTGCAATATTCTTTGGCAAATATTGTTCTCCTAAATGATACATTCTTACTGCTTTTTTATCATTCATTGAACGAATTGTAGGATACTTCCTATTATAATCATCATTGATAATATAACCTTTTTTAAGCATAATCTTTTTAAATTGTCCATAATTTATACACATTTCCATTGCTTCGTCCATAGCTTGTCTCATTAGATTATATTTCGTTGGCTCCCCTCGTTTTTCTGCAAAATATATACTTCTTGGTGTTTTTCCTGTTGGATTTTCTATAACTATTAGATTATTTTCTCTACATAATCTATCTGAAATTTCTCTAAATTTATAATATGCACCTTTATTACAATTAAACTTTTTCCCTGTAAACATATTAACTGAATTTACTACAAAATGATTATGATAAGTTCCTGTATTAAAGTGTGTTGCAACTACAACTTGATATTCACTCCACATTTCTTTTGCTAGTTCTACTCCAATTTTATGTGCAATTTCTGGTGATACTTCTCCTGTTTTGAAACTTTGATATGCATGATATGCTATATTTCCTGTACATTTATCAAACTTTTTCTGTACAAAATTCATTTCTTCATAAGCTGTGTTGCTATTACAATTTACTCCTGTAACATACATAACTTTTTCATTTTCATCAATAGTTTTTTCTCTATTTTCTGCATACATTAATACTTGCTTCAAATCAGAAAAGAATGTCTTTTCTGGATTTTTCGCATAATTTACTACTCGTGATAAACTATCTTTAATTGCCCATATTTTCGTTGTTGCCATCTTCATCACCATCTTCTTTATTATTATATACATCTAAAAAATCACTTTGCATTTTTTCGATTTTTTCTCTTACTTCTTCATTATTTAGATAAGGAAATTGATATTTTAAATCAGTTATTCCTGTATATATTTTGTAAATTTTTTCATCTGGTACTTCATAAATTTTTTGTTGCAATCCTGATTTTCTTAAATAACTTGATAAAGATAATTTACTCTTTTTAGCATTTCTTTGTAGTTTTTTCTTTTCATTTTCACTCACTCTAACATTAATTCCTATTGTTCTATTTCTCACAATTTTTCACTTCCTTTTTCATAAATTTTTGTCGCACTTTTTATGAAACCTTTCTTAAAATCTTTTAATTTCTTCTGCAATTCTCAATTTACTTTTTAAAGTTTTTTGTTTCATAAGGTAGGGGTTAAAGGGGAAAATTTTCCCATTTCAGCATAAGCTGTCGGTTTTGTGGCAATACAAAACCTATGCTCGCTACACTTATAGACATTAAATTTGGCAATACATTTGTCTGTTTGCTCCTACCAGTAATTTCTTATACATATATTAGTTCATTTAATATAATTTCTTCTGCTGTGTTTTTAAAATTATTCATCATTCCTACCCAATAAAGTTGGTCTGTATTTTTCATTTCTTCTGTTAAATTATTTTGTTGTTTTAATTGTTCAATTATAATGTCAACTCTTGCTTGTGCTGTTTGTTGAATCTCTTTTAAATGTTTATTCAAAGTTCCTTTTGTAAACATTATCATATATTCTGCTTTCTTGTTTTCTTTTAAAAATTTTAATCTCATTCTTCCATATTTGTTTAATATAATTTTTTCTTCTTTCTTCAAAACTAAATTGGGCATATAATAATCTCCGACTTTTGTATATTCAATTCCATATTTATTTTCAATTTTGTTTTCTTTTAATTCTTTATTCTCCATTTTCAATTCCTCCATTTATAAAATTTTTCAACTAACTTTTTCTCGTTCTTTTACTCTAATTGCTCCAACAATTCTATTAGCTTTTTTCTGTGGATATTTTTTATCATCTGTTACTAATTCCACTAATTTAAAAAGTTTTTCTCCGTTATCATTTGTTTCATCTATTGTTAGATATTTTTTCTGGTAGCCTTTCTTTGGCTCATCTAATCTCGCTACTTCATAATATGAAACTTCGTAATAGTCATTTAATCGTTCAATATATTCTTGTAGTTCTTGTTTGTCCATCATAACTGTTGTTCTAACTTCTTTATTTTTTTCATCTGCAATAGTCATATCAAACATTCCATTTTGCATTAACTTGTATATCTGATTAATAAATGTTTTTCTTAGTTTCATATTTACTAGTTTATAATTGCCTTTACTATCTTTTTCAACTGTAATACTTTCTAAAAACTTTGAAATAAACTCTTGTTTTTCTTCTTTATCTTTGTTTTTCCATTCTGCTATTAGCATATCGTAAAATTTATTAGAACGAATTAATTTTTCTTTTTCTACATCTCTGTCTGCCATTAAATGTTTTGGACTAAAAGTCTGTTTATTCAAATCAATAGTCTCTAATCGCTTTTGTTCTAGTAATTCCAATTTTTCATCAATAGATTTATATTCTTTTGAAAATTCTTCTACATCTACAATTTCTTTCAAGTATGCTTCTTTTATTCTGTTCTTTTGATTTCTTAATGTGTTTATTTCTTTATCAAGTTTATCTGTATTCTTTTCTTTTTTATCTGCTAAAACAGGGTAGAAATACTTTTTTACTGTCATATCATATTCAATTAAATCCATTATCATTGGCATAACTTGTTCTTCTATTAAATCTTCACGAAGATATATTTTGCATTCTGCACAATGGTAATACATATACTTTCTCTTTTTACCACCTGTTCCTTTACTGCCCATCAACTTGCCACATTTAGGGCATTTCATTTTTTGCATAAAGATATATACTCTATCTCTGCAATATGCTCTTTGATTTTTCTCTTTCTGTATCTGTATGTCTTCAAACATTGCTCTTGTAATAATTGGCTCTACTACATTAGGATATATTACAGGCTCTTTGCCTTGTTCTTTTGCTACTCTTTTAAATCGTTCATAATCTCCTACATAGATTTTGTTATTAATTATTTTTTCTATGGTAGAATCATCCCATTTTTTAGGCTCTAAAACTTTTTCTTCGTTTAGAATATTTGCTATTGTCTGATAACTTTTGCCTTGCAAATATAGATTAAATATTCTAATAATAATATCTTTTGTTGTTTCATCAATTATAACTTTCTTTGTTCCATCTCGTTTATAACCTAGTGGGCAAGTTCCGTGGAAGATGTCCAGACTTTATTGCCCCTGTTAAACCGAATTTTGTTCTTTCACTAACTATTTCAATTTCTAATTGTGATAATACTGTTAGCATACGCACAAAAAATCTGCCGATTAGCTGTGCTAGTGTTTACATCATCCCTATCACATACCAAATAGCAATGATGTTCTTCTAGTTCTGAAATTAGAACTTCCAAATCTCTTACAGACCTTGTAACTCTATCTAGTTTATAGGCTACAATATAATTGATTTTTCCTGCTCTCATATCTTCTAGCATTTGTTGAAATGCTGGTCTGTCAGACATATTTTTCGCACTAATTCCTGCATCTTTGTAAATTTTATAGATTTTGTAATCTTTATATTCACAAAGCCCTTTTAACTTTTCCTCCTGTTCTCCTAAACTAAATCCTTCGCGTGCCTGATCTTCTGTACTAACACGGATATAAATTCCTGCTGCTTTTCTTTCTTCATTCATTACAACATTACCTCCTTCTTTTAATGAATAATAGAAAGACACTAAAAAAGTGTCACATAGCATATTTGCCTTTGCTATTGACACTTTAGAATTTTATATTTATTGTTTTAACTATCTCTATTCTCTTATTTTTAAATACAACTAATAAATCAATATAGTACAATTTTTAAAAACTCTAAAATATCAATGTTTTGACTTGCTATGTTATGTATTCATTAAATTTTGATAGTGGATATTTATT
>CAJFJY010000043.1 GCA_904384205.1 uncultured Clostridia bacterium
TGTAGTTATAGCAAAAGACTTATCAAGAATAGGAAGAAACAATGGAAAAGTTTTGGTACTTATTGATGAATTTAAAAATATGCAGAAAAACTTGATTTTGGTTTCTGAAATGGGAGGAACTTATGATGTTCTAAATGACAGAGATGATACAATTGGAATTACAACTTGGTTTAATGAAAGATATGTAAAAGACTGTTCAAGAAAAACAAGAGATCATATGTATTCTAAACAAAAAACTGGAAGATTAGTAATGGGAAATTATTATGGATATGTAAAAGATAGGGAAGATGTTACAAAACTATATGTAGATGAAGAAATTAGACCAGTTATAAAACTAATATATAAATTATATATAGAAGAAGGACTGGGTAGAAAAAAGATTTGTGATATTTTAAATAGTAAATATAATTATCCAACTCCATCAGTATATTATAGGCAAAAACATTTAGAGAGAGGCAGAATATATAAACATCCAGTACAAGAGTTATGGTCAACATATATGATAAGTAATATACTAAATAATGATGTGTATACAGGGCGATTGCGAACTCACAAAAAGAAAACAATTTCTATACGAGGTAGAGCAATAAAACTTCCAGAAAAAGAACATTTTGTATTTGAAAATCATCACGAAGCAATTATTTCAAAAGAAACTTTTGAAATGGCACAAAATATACGAAAAAGAAAAGCAAAGTCAAAATCTACATCAGGAACGAGAAAAAGAAATTATGCTTTTTCAGGTTTAATTAGATGTGGTGACTGTGGCTTTGGAGTAAGTCGGTATAACAATGAATAGAAAACAAAAGCAAAAAGGATATGAATGTTCGCAGTATAGAACTTATGGAAAAGCAAGATGTAAATGTCATAAAATAAAGGAAAGTGATATAATCATTCATTTAAAAGAATTTCTAAAATTTACTAAAGAAAAATATCAAAATGAGATAAATAAAATAGAGATTGAGGCTAAAACTAATAAAGAACAAACCAATAAAGAAAAAATTAAGTTTGAAATTGAGATGTTAAAAGCAGAATATAAAGTATTATTAAATCAAAAAATAAAAGATTTAGCCAATAATACAAATGGGTATCAAAAACAGATGATAGAAGATTCATACAATGAATTAGAGATAGAAAAGACAAGTAGAATAGAAAAACTACAAGAAATTTTACAAAATGAAGAACAAGAAATTTCAAAAGAAAAAGTAACAAAACTAAAAACAGCAATGGAATATTTTGATGAGGTTATATCTGCTGAAGTCCCTAGCAGATATGTTTTAGAAAATATAATTGATACTATATGGATTTATAGTGATAAAAGCATAAAATTTAACTTAAAAGTAGATATTGAAAAATTAATATAACTATCCCCACATTTAAAGATTTTACCCCAGTATGCACAACAGAAATGATTGCATTCACAAGAGCACATACATATTTTAAACAATTAAATACCGAATTACTAGGACTAAGTGTAGACAGCAATAGTTCACACTTAGCATGGATGTATGATATTTATTGTAGAACAGGAATAAAAATATCATTTCCAATAATAGCAGATAGAAATGGAGAAATAGCAAGAAAATATGGAATGATATCAAGCGATATAAGTAACACAGAAACAGTAAGAAATGTATTTATTATAGATGATAAAGGATTTGTAAGAACAATATTAATATATCCAATGAATGTAGGAAGATTTATACCTGAAATTATAAGGATAGTGCAAGCTCTGCAAATGGCAGACTGTAGTAATGGATCTACTGCAGCAAATTGGTTTCCTAATCAACCAATAATAGTACCACCACCAAAAACTTTTAACGAATTAGAAGAAAGAGTACAAAATATAGAACAAAATCGAAATGGAATAAATTGGTATTTAAGTTTTAAAAATCCAGATGAAAGATGTCTAAATGACATAAAAAATAATGAAATGCAAGAAAAATGCGAATAGTAAGTTTTATATAAAATTAAAATCCTCAATAGTATAAAAAACATTAAAATAGTAAATAATAAATAGAGAAAAAGTATTCTTAATTTTAATATTAAATATTAAGGAGGATTTTACAAAATGAATGGAAATCAAAAAATACATTGCACAGTAGGAAGTTGTAAATACAACAATACAAACGAGAATATGTGTGCATTAGAAGCTATAAATGTAACACCAATTCAAAATTGTCAAACAAAAAAAGCAGATGAATCCATGTGTGCAAGTTACAAAAACGAGAAGGAATAAAATTTCTTCCCGTTTTTTCTTGACATATTTGTAATTTAGAAATAGAATTATTTATGAAATTTGAGGTGTAAAAAGCCGGAATGGAGGAATATTATGTTAGTAACAACAAAAGAAATGTTTGAAAAATCAATGAAAGAAAATTTTGCAATAGGAGCATTTAATATTAATGATATGGAAATATTACAAGGAATCGTAGATGCTGCAGCAGAAGCAAAATCACCTGTAATATTACAAGCATCTTCAAGTGCTATTAAATATGCAAGAATAGGATATTTAATGAAAATGGTAGAAGCAGCTGTAGAAGAACATCCAGAAGTGCCAATTGCAATACACTTAGATCATGGACCAGATTTCGAAACTGCAAAAATATGTATAGACAATGGATTTACATCAGTAATGATTGATGGGTCTAAATATGATTTTGAAAAAAATGTAGAACTAACAAAGCAAGTAGTTGATTATGCACATAGTAAAGGAGTAGTAGTTGAAGCTGAACTTGGAAAATTAGCAGGAATTGAAGATGATGTGAATGTATCTGAATCAGATGCAATGTATACTGACCCAGCTCAAGCAGAAGAATTTGTAAAAAGAACAGGATGTGATTCATTAGCAATTGCAATAGGGACAAGTCATGGAGCATATAAATTCAAAGGAGAAGCTAAACTAAGATTTGACATTTTAAAGCAAATAAAAGAAAGAATACCAAATACACCAATAGTATTACATGGAGCGTCAACAGTTATACCTGAATTAGTTGAAACATGTAATAAATATGGAGCAGATATACCAGGAGCAAAAGGAGTGCCAGATGAAATATTACATGAAGCAAGTATATCAGGAGTATCTAAAATAAATGTTGATACAGATTTGAGATTGGCTATGACGGCAGGAATAAGAAAAACATTTGCAGAAGAACCAAATGTTTTTGATCCAAGAAAATATTTAGGAAATGCAAGAGATTTAATAAAAGAAGTAGTAAAACACAAAATGATAGATGTATTTGGATCTAGTAATAAAATATAGAGAAATAATAAAAAAGATGAAGCTTTTAAAGTTTTTACTTTAAAAGCTATGTACGAAAAGAGTTCTTTAAATTTATAGCAATTTGTCTTTGAGCATCTTTTTTAGCTATATCTTGTCTTTTGTCATATAATTTTTTACCCTTACCTATACCAAGCTCTAATTTGACAATATTTTTTTTGAAATATAAACTTATTGGAACTAAGCTAACACCTTTTTGTTTAGTTAATCCAATAAGTTTATTAATTTCAGAACGATTCAATAAAAGTTTTCTATCTCTTAAAGGATCTTTATTAAAAATATTTCCATTTTCATAAGGACTAATATTCATTCCAACAACATAAACTTCACCATGTTTTATTATTGCATAACTATCTTTTAAATTAACTTTTCCTTGTCTAATAGATTTAATTTCAGTACCAAATAAAACAATACCAGCTTCTATCTTGTCAGTTATATTATAATTGTGATATGCATTAGGATTTTTAGCAATCAATTTATTTTCTTTTTCCATGTAAAGCCTCCCAAAATATATTTTAAATTAATTAAAATTATAGAATTATTTACTTAAATATAAAATAGTATAACATGAAAAGATAAAAACAGCAAGAAAAAAATCGGAGAAAGCTTCTCCGAAAATACTATATAAATATAAAATTATTCATATTTATTATTATTATTTTTATTAGTAAACTGCATGCTGTAATACCATACAAGTGCTACTATTGCTATTGCTGCGATACCTATAATAAGCCAAGTCCAAGCTGTTGAACCCATTCCCATAAAAGTAGCTTCACCTGTTGAAGTCCTTGTTGCTGTATAACCATCATTAGAAGTTGAGATAGAACTATTTGAATTTCCTGTCATATTTTGAACACCTTCAGTCATTTTGTTGCCAGCGTTTTCAACAGCATTAGTACCACTATGAACCATGTTTCCAACACCGTTTGCAGCATTTTCTATGGCATTTTCAGCACCACCAACAATATTTCTAGCACCATTAGATGCTTCACCTGCCATATCTTTTAAATTATCAGCAGCAAAGCAGAAAGTACTAACTAAAATTATTGATAATGTAATTAAAGCGATATAAACTAATTTCTTTAACATTTTGTGCCTCCTTATAAAAATATAGAATAAAAAACATTTAAGCCTATTATTAGTATTAAAAAAATCATAAAAAATATACATAATTTTATATCCTTGATTTTCCTATACAACAAAAAAATACCAAAAATATTAAAAATTTCTAATTAATATTTTGGTATTTTATAAATTAATAATTTCTAAATTTTATTTTTTCAATTTAATTAAAATAGCTATTGCTAGTAAAACTAAAAGAACACCAATTACAATCAATAAAATATTTAAAATTTCAGATAAACCAAGCTCTGAGTCTGATGAAGAACTAACATTACTAACTCTTGTTGAGTTTGTGCTAGAAGTATTGGTTGAAGAAGTATTTCGTGAAGTATTTTGACTAGTATTTGATGATGTATTTGTATTATTTGATGTTCCGTTGCTTGATACTTCATTAGTTGTAGAAGAATTCGAAGTAGAATTACCTGATATATTTAAATCTATTGCTTTAACATTTCCTACAAGCATAAAAATTGATAGTATTATAGTAAAAATAAAAATTTTTCCAATTGTTTTTTTCATTTTGATGAACCTCCTAAAAATAATTTATCATTTGTTAATCTATATAATATCACAAAAAATAAAAACATGTCTAGTAGTTTTATAAAAAAATTGATTTTAAATATATTAATGTGATAAAATTCATTAAGAGAATGATTTTTAAAATATTAAAATCCAGAAAGGATAAGTATAAATGAAGAAAATAGAAGAAAATGTATATAATATAGAAAATTCAGATATAAAAGAAATATTTAAAATTAGGAATCCAGAATCAAATAAAGGAGATTTTGGATATATAGGAATACTTGGAGGATGTGAAAACTATTCTGGAGCAATAAAGCTTGCTAATATGAGTGCAACAGCATTAAGAGCAGGATGTGGAATAGTAAGATTGATAATACCTAAAAGTATTGAAAACTTTGTAGCACCATATTTATTAGAACAAACCATGTTTACTTTTGATACTGATGAAAAAGGAAATATGATTTTTGATGAGAATAAGATAAAAGAAACATTGAGTAAATTAAAAGCATTAGCAATAGGTATGGGGTGGGGATCAGGAAATGATAATGAAAAAATATTAAAATATATAATTGAAAATTATAACATACCATTAATTATAGATGCAGATGGAATAAACTGTTTATCAAAAATGGATTTAAATATCTTAAAAAAATATAAAGGAAAAATAATAATAACACCACATTTAAAAGAATTTGAAAGAATAAGTAAAGTAAAAATAGACGAAGTAAAAGTAAATCCAATAAAATATGCCAAGCAATTTGCAAAAGAATACAATGTAATTGTTCTATTAAAAGGACATACAACAATAGTAACAAATGGAGAAGATACATATTTGATTGAAAAAGGATGTCCTGGGATGGCAACAGCAGGAAGTGGGGATGTATTATCGGGAATATTAGTAGGTATTTTGGGATATAATAAACCAAATATATTAACAGTATCTGCTGGTGCATATTTAGCAGGGACAGCTGGAGAAATAGCACAAGAAAAATATACAGATATAAGTATGAAAGCATCAGATACAATTGAATGTATACCAGAAGCTATAAAAATTATTAGAATAAAAAATTAATAAAAGATTAATAAGTTGTAAAAAAATAATTAATATATCACTGCTATAATGAAATCATAACATAGAGAAAAACAAAAATTGAATCTAGTTAAAGTTACAAAAATGTAAGAATAATGTAAGATTACTAGATTGAAGAAAGCGAGAACATATGTTATAATATCATAAATAATAGGGGTAGGATATGGAAAAGAAAAATGTAGTAAAAGAATTAGCAACAATATTTTTTATTTTTATGATTGGTAGCATAATTGGATATATAGTAGAAATGATAGTATGCTTAGTGCAAAAAGGATATTTTGAATCTAGGCAAGGATTATTATATGGACCTTTTACACCAGTATATGGAATAGGTATAATAGTATATTACATAGCATTTAAATTTATCAAAACACGTGATAAGAAAAAAGTGTTTTTAATAACAATGCTAATAGGTGGATTAATAGAATATTTACTATCATTTTTACAAGAAAAAATATTTGGAACAGTTTCATGGGACTATTCTAACTGGATTTTAAATATAAATGGAAGAACAACATTAATACATTGCATGTATTGGGGAGTAGCAGGAATTTTGTACACAACATTTATAGAAACATTAATACCTAGATTTGAAGAATTATTAGAAAAAAATAGTGTAAAAATAATAACTTGTTGCATAGCATTTTTAATGTTTTTTAACATATCATTATCAACAATGGCAGGAATAAGGCAAAAAGAAAGAGCTAATGGAATTCCAGCAGATACTAGATTTGAAACTTTCTTAGATAAAAGATATCCAGATGAATATATGGATAAAGTATTTGCAAATAAGAAATTAGTGTGATATAATATACTGACAGGTGAGGTGATATTATGCCATTACAGTTTATTACAGAATTTATAGATAAAAAAATTGATAAAAATCCTAATTTTTTAACTTTTACATTTTATGAAGTAAGAATTAAATTAGATTTAAGTGAAAAAGAAACAGACGAGTTTTTAAGGTTAAGTAGAACTAGATTAGAAAATTTAAATTACAAAGTATATTTCACAGGAGCAAAATATATTTATGATAATAAAGAAAGAATAGTAGAAGATAATGAATTATTAGTAGCAATAAAATAAATTAATTGTGACTACACTGTATAAAATTTTGAATTTAAATTGACATTTTTCTTGATATATACTAATATAATAGAGATTAAAAAAGAATTGAAGAATAATTATTCAATTCTTTTTTAATTAAATCAATTTCAAAAGAAAGGGAAATAATAAAAATGGGAAAAAATATTTTACAAGTAACAGATTTAAAAGACATGCTAAATAAAACAGGAAAATTGTATGGAGACAAACCAGGATACAAAATAAAACTTGGAGAGGGAAAATATAAGACTTATACACATAAAGAAATAAGGGATATGATTAACTATTTAGGAACTGCATTAATTAGCTTAGGGTTAAAAGATAAGAGAATTGCAGTTATAGGAGAAAATAGATATGAATGGGAACTTGCATATTTATCAGTAGTATGTGGTACAGGAATAGTAGTTCCATTAGATAGATCTTTACCACCTAATGAATTAGAAGAACTAGTAGAAAGATCAGAAGTTGAAGCAATATTTTATTCTAGAAAATATGAGGATACAATCGAAAAAATAAAATATAATGATAAAAACAAATTGAAACATCTAATATCTATGGATTCAGATATACATAAAGAAGGTATATATTCAGAAAAAGAATTAATAGAAAAAGGAAAAGAATTAGTAAATGCAGGAAACAGAGAATTTATAGACGCAAAAATAAATCCAGAAGAAATGAATATAATGTTATTTACTTCAGGAACAACATCAAAATCAAAAGTAGTAGCACTTTCTCATAAAAATTTAGTATCAAACTTAATGGATTTTGCATCTATACTAGATATAAATTCAAGTGATAGAATATTATCTTTCTTACCATTACACCATGTATTTGAATGTACAGTTGGAATGTTATATTCACTATATATAGGAGCTGAAAGATCATTCTGCGAAGGTATCAGACATATTGTAGAAAATTTAAATGAATATAAAACAACATTTGCATCATTTGTTCCAGCAATATATGAAAGTATGTATAAAAATATAATGAAAACACTTGAAAAAGAAGGAAAACTTGAACAAGTAAAAGAACTTACACAAAAATGTAAAGACAAATCTATGGAAGAAAAAAAGGAGATATTCAAAGATATTCACAATATATTTGGAGGAAATGTAAGATTATTTATCAGTGGAGCAGCTGCATTAGATAAAGAAGTAGAACAAGCATTTAGAGATTGGGGTATTAATTTATGCCAAGGATATGGATTAACAGAAACATCTCCAGTTATAGGAGTAGAAACAAATGAAAACTTCAGAGTAGGATCTATTGGAAAACCATTACCTCATATAGAAGCAAAAGTAGAAGATGTAAATGAAGAAGGAATGGGAGAATTAGTTGTAAAAGGACCCAATATTATGCTTGGATATTATCAAGATGAAGAAGCAACAAAAGAAGTGTTAAAAGATGGTTGGTTCTACACAGGAGATTTAGCAAAAATAGATGAAGATGGTTATATATTTATTTGTGGTAGAAAGAAAAGCGTAATAGTCCTAAAAAATGGTAAAAATATATTCCCAGAAGAAATGGAAAATTTAGTAAACAAAATAGAAGGTGTAAAAGAATCATTTATTTTTGGAAGACAAAAATCTGATGATAAAGAAGATATA
This sequence comes from uncultured Clostridia bacterium, assembly GCA_904384205.1. Lineage (GTDB taxonomy): Bacteria > Bacillota > Clostridia > TANB77 > CAG-508 > CAG-269. The sequence continues at coordinate 8,723 of CAJFJY010000043.1, forward strand.
AAAATAAATGTAAAAATCATATTTGATAGAGATATTATGAAAGAAGCATATAAAGTAGAGACAGATGAAGAAATCTATAAAGTTTTAGCAGATAAAATTAAGGATATAAACAAAATTATGCCAAAGTATAAAGCTATAAGAGGTATTATTATTTCAGAAGAACCTTTAATAAAAACTACAACAAATAAAATAAAAAGACAAGCTAATTTAGAATTAATTTAATATTATCAGATATTTTTATCTAAGAAAATGAAAATGTAAAATTGGAAGAAAAATGAAATGTGGTTATATTGCTAATCACATTTTTTTGTGGTAATATAAATTTATAAAAAATTGAAATGGAGATTTAGATGTTAGAAATAAGAAAAGAAACTGAAAATGATTATAAAGAAGTATACAATGTTGTAAAAACAGCATTTGAAACAGCAGAACATAGTGATGGAAATGAACAAGACTTAGTTAATGAATTAAGGAATAGTGACAATTTTATTCCAGAGTTATCATTAGTAGCAATTGAAAATAATAAAATTGTAGGATATATTTTATTTACAAAAATAGAACTAGGAAATAATACAGAAATCGCATTAGCACCACTTGCAGTATTACCAGAATATCAAAAACAAGGAGTAGGAAGTAAACTGATAGAAGAAGGACATAAAATAGCTAAAAAGTTGGGTTATCATTTTTCAATTGTCTTAGGAAGTGAAAAATATTATCCTAAGTTTGGATATGTACCAGCAATACAATATGGAATAGAAGCACCATTTGATGTTTCTTCTGAAAACTTTATGGCAAAAAAATTGAATGATACAAATACTGAGATTAAAGGTGTTGTAAGATACGCAAAAGAATTTGGGATTTAGGAGGGTATGTATGATTGAAATAATTTTTGATAAAGATAATAATCAAGCAGTAGCATATGATAATAATTTAAAAATTGGGGAATGTGTTTTTTTAGAATCAGAAGATTCGTGGAATATTATTCATACAGAAGTAAATAATAATTATCAAGGACAAGGTATTGCAAAAAAATTAGTAGAATGTGTTATTGAAAATGCTAAAAAGTGTAATAAAAAAATTGAGGCAAATTGTTCTTATGCTAAAAAAGTAATAGAAAGGCAAAAAAATTCTTAAAAGGTATTGACTTGGAGCAGACTTCAAGTGATATAAAAAATGATGAGGAGGAATGAGTTATGGAAAAATCAAAAGTTTATTTTACAGATAAAATAACACCAGAAAGTGTAGTAAATATTTATGAAAAATTAGGAGTAGAATTACCAGGAAAAGTAGCAGTAAAATTACATTCTGGAGAACAAGGAAATCAAAATTATTTAAGACCAGAATTTGTAAAAGCTATTGTTGATAAAGTTAATGGTACAGTTGTAGAATGTAATACAGCATATGGAGGAGCAAGAAATACTACTGAAAAACATAAAAAACTATTAGATGAACATGGATGGAACAAGTATTTTAAAGTAGATTTAATGGATGAGGAAGGACCAGATAAAGTACTAGAAATACCAAATGGAAAGATTTTAAAAGAAAATTATGTTGGAAAAGATATAGAAAATTATGATTCAATGCTTGTATTATCACATTTTAAAGGACATCCAATGGGAGGATATGGTGGAGCATTAAAACAATTATCAATAGGATGTGCTTCATCAGAAGGAAAAGCTTGGATACATTCAGCAGGTCAGAGTAAAGACCAATATACTATATGGGACAATCTACCAGAACAAGATAAATTTTTAGATTCTATGGCTGACAGTGCATCATCAGTTCATAATTTATTTAAAGGAAATATTGTATATATAAATGTTATGAAAAATCTATCAGTAGATTGTGATTGTTGTGCAGTTGCAGAAGACCCTTGCATGCAAGATATAGGAATTTTAGCTTCAACAGATCCAATTGCAATAGACCAAGCTTGTATAGATTTGGTATACAATTCAAAAGATCCTGGTAGAAATCATTTTGTAGAAAGAGTAGAAAGACAACACGGAATTCATACAATAGAAGCTGCTGCAGAACTAGGTTTTGGAACAAGAGAATATGAGATTATTAATATAGATTAAATCTTAAAAAGTCAAAGTGAACTCTTATTATTAGACAAAAGTTTAATAATGAGAGTTCTTTTTTCTGCATAGAAAAAATCACTTTTAGTCTAAACTTATGCGAAATTTTCATATACAACAAAAAATATTAAATAGAAAATTTTACAAAAGTATTGACAAAATGTTATATAGTGTTATAATGCGAACATAACAGAAAATAACAGTGAGGAAAAAAATATGAATATAATAATCAGTAATAATAGTAGCATACCAATATATGAACAGATAAAAATAGCTATAAAACAAGCAATCTTTTCCAATGAACTGAAAGAAGAAGATATGTTGCCATCAGTAAGAAATATGGCGAATGATTTGAAAATTAGTTTTTTAACAGTTAAAAGAGCATATGATGAGTTAGAGCAAGAAGGGTATATAAAAACAGTTCAAGGAAAAGGTAGTTTTGTTGCTCCTAAAAATTTGGAACTAATTAAAGAAGAAAAACTAAAAGAAATTCAAGACCATATTGAAAAAATTTATGATATTTCAAAAGTATCAAATATTTCTGAAGAGGAAATAAAAGAATTATTTAAAATGATATTTGAGGGGGATTTTTAGAATGAAAAATAATATTGAATTACAAAAGGTTTCAAAAAAATATAAGGATTTTGAATTAAAAAATATTAGTTTTGATGTACCAGAAGGTTGTATCATAGGATTAATTGGAGAAAATGGAGCAGGAAAAACTACAACGATAAAGTCTATATTAAATATTACTAGAGCAGAAGGCGTAATAAAAATATATGGCAAGAATGGTAAAGAAAATGAAAAAGAAATAAAAGAAAATATTGGTGTTGTACTAGATGATAGTTTTTTATCAGAATATTTAACAACAAAGCAAATAAATTCTATAATGAAAGATATATATAAAACTTGGAATGAAAATAAATATATAAATTTATTAAAACAATTTGATTTACCTTCAAATAAATTGATAAAAGACTTTTCAAGTGGTATGAAAATGAAATTAAAAATTGCAACAGCAATATCACATGAACCTAAAATACTAATATTAGATGAGCCAACAAGTGGATTAGATCCAGTTGTAAGAAATGAAATTTTAGATATATTTAGAAAATATATTCAAGAAGATGAAACAAGATCTATATTACTTTCAACACATATTACAACAGATTTAGAACATATATCAGATTATATTGTATTTATCGAAAAAGGAAGCATGATATTTAATTTACCAACAAATGAATTATTAGAAAATTATGGGATTATTAAGTGTAGCCAAGATGATTTTTTAAAGCTAGATAAAAAAGATTATATAAAATATAAAAAAGAAAAATATCAATATGAGGTGTTGACAAGTAATAAAGACAATATAAGAAGAAAATACAACATAACAACTATTGATAAACCATCTATTGAAGATATTATGTTATTTTATGTTAAGGGGGAAAAATAATTATGATAAAAGGATTAATAAAAAAGGATTTATATAATTTGTCAAGTTATAAATCATCTTTAATTATAATGATATTGTTTTGTGGAATTGCAATAATAGGAACAAAAGCAATAAATTATGCTTCAATTATAATATGCACAATTGTTGGTATGATATCACTTTCAACTTTTAGTTATGATGAAATAGCAAAATCAAACAAATATATTTTAACATTACCTACTGATAGAAAAGAAATAATAAAAGCAAAATATATATTAGCAATTGGAGCTACTATTCTAGGGGGAATATTAGGATTATTAATAACAATAATAGTTGTAAATGTTATGAATTATTTAAGACCAGAGGATATAATAAATATTGATTATGAAGGATTAATTGTTAGTACAATAGGTGGTATGTGGGGAATTTCTTTAATACAATCAATACAAATACCAAGTATTTATAAATGGGGAGCAGAAAAGGGAAGAATTCAGATGTTTATATTATTATTTATATTAGTTGCAGTTGTTATTGGAATAGGATTTTTGATAATGAAAGCTAATTTTAATATAGATATAAAAGCAATAAATAGTTTTATGAATAAATTTGGAATAATGATACTAGTTGCACTTATGATAATTATGTACTATATTTCTTATAATATATCATACAAAATATATAAAAACAAAGAAGAATAGATAGAACTAAAATTGTATAAGTAAATTTATAAAGAGTAATTACATTGATAATTGCTCTAATTGCTATATATTAATATTGCTTTAATTTTGTATTAACCTTTTCTTAAAAACTTCTATTTTGAAATTTATTATGATATTATTAAATTGATGTTTATAGAAAAGGAGAATTAAATCATGAGTATAATAGGAAATATTTTATGGTTCATCTTTGGAGGCCTATTTAGTGGACTTTCATGGATCTTATCAGGCATAATATGGTGTATAACTATCGTTGGAATTCCATATGGAAAACAATGCTTTAAATTTGCATCAATGTCATTTGCACCATTTGGAAAAGAAATTGAATACGGAGGAGGAGTTCCATCGTTATTTGCAAATGTAATATGGATTATCTTCTTTGGCATTCCAAAACAGTATATCAAAAAAATATAAATGCTATTGATTTTTACATAAAAAATGGATTTACAATTGTAGGCGAAAATTTAGATAAAAATACAAATGAAATGGAATATTCTATGTGTTGGAATAAATAATATTATAGAAGTCTTTAAGAAAATAAAAAACAAAAAATTGCATATTAAACAATAAATAGTAATTTGTAAAGGAGGTATTTATGGGAATAGAACATTCGCAAAATTATTTACATAGTAAACAACTTGTAGCGACCTTGTTATCAAAGAGT
>CAJFJY010000044.1 GCA_904384205.1 uncultured Clostridia bacterium
AGGCAATAAAAAAGGAATTATAAAATTAGTTAATTCTCCCCCATACCTCCCTAAATCTGATAGACTAATTTTAGCATTTCCTGATAGGGAAGATGTAGATAAAATAACTACTGATATACCATTTCTATATTGTACTTATCCAGGCCTAGATGTAATCAATGATGAAATAACAGAAGATGAAGAAATTTGTTGAATTTTAGGCTGTTTTGTGGTATAAGTAGGTTAGATATATAGATGGATTTATATATTTATATATTAAAACTAAATCTTTTAGCAGATGCAGTAATGTATCTGCTTTTTATTTAAAAAAGAGCTAAATATTTTTATATTTAACTCTACCAAAAACTTTTATTTATTCTTTAATCTAATATATTCGTTTATTATTTATTATTTATTTCCTTATTACTAAATATTTTTATAGAACTTGTAAATAGAATAATAAAGTAAACAGCATATATAGCAATTGAAAACTCTAAGTTTATTTCCGGTATTTCCGAAAATCCCCCAAACAAATATGTGCTAAAATCCCAATTGTTAGTAATAAAATATCTAAATACTGTTGACAAACTTTCAACCTTAGACCATTCCGTAATTACTGAACTTGCTACTATAAATACTATAAGTGTTAAAATCATTGTCATAGAAGTATTATTATTTATTGTTCCCATAAATATACAAAATAGTATTATGATAATATATATTGGTAATTTAGATAAACCTTCTAAAACAATAAATTGAATACTATTTATTTCAAATACTTCTCCAGTATTAAAATCATATCCTATATAACCTAAAGTATAACTATCAAATCCATAAATTAAGCCACCTACAATATATTGAGTTATACAAATAAAAATCATTGAAAGTATTATTGTAACAAGGCAAGCTATCATTTTAGAAATTAGAATCGTACTTCTTTTATGAGGTTTTATTAATAAGTTTTTTATAGTTCTTTTATTTATCTCTTCTGTTATTATCATACAAGATATGTATATAGCAATTACTACTAGAATTATATTGAAATGCTCAAATGTTCTAATGAAACTAATTCTTGCATCTATTTTATTTTCCGTTATTATATTATAGTTCTCAGAAGATATATCTTGTGAAATATTATTTTCTATTGCATATTCAAGTAAACTAACTTTTCCATTAGTTCTTTCTATTTGTTTTTTAGTAAAATCATCTTTTTCCTCTAAACTCTCATAGTATTTTAAATAATAACTGCTACCTCTATATTCTTCTATATATGTGTTTAGCGTATCATCTTTATATTCTATATTACTATCTAACCTCAGCTGATTTATATCTATTTCAAGTTCTAACCATTTAGTATTTTCTTCTGAAGCTAAAGCCTTTTCTTCTTTCAAACTATCAATTTTATATGTAGTATATTCTTTCCAATTATTAGAATCTAATACCTCTATATAACTATTATATTTCTCTATTGCTCTATCATATTGTTCTTTTGTTGTTTGTGTATTTGGATTTAATTCATAATCTTTAATCGTTTTTATGTTATTACTTATGTCTTGATTATAAGCAAAATTACTAAAACTATTTCCGAAACTATACCCCATTCTTTCTTCATTTAACGCATATCTTTGCCAAGATTCTTTCTCGTATCTATTATATAATTTTGCAAATTCTAGACTTACGTTTTGGCTAATTAAGTTTTCTACATTATTGCTTAAATCTTTCAAAAAATCTTGTAAATCAGTTTGTGCTTCACTTTGAATAGTAGAATTCCCCTCTGATATTTTATTTTGTGTATCATTTATTCCACTTTCGAGTAAAGAAATATTTAAGTCATCTGTATTTATTTTTAAAGTATTAGCATTTTGGTCTGGATTCATATAATTATATATAATAATTATAATTAAAGAAACTATTAACAATATATATATACTTTTTCTTTTTAAAATTTTTATTAATTCATTTTCTATTAATTTAATCAATTTTATTCTCACCTACTTTTTTTATAAAAGCCTGTTCTGAAGTTAATTTTTCTTCTTGCACGGAATAAATTTGATATTTATTGTTTATTAAGTTCTTCATTAAATTTGTTATCTCTTCTTTTGATATATATATTCTTACTTTATTTTTAGATATTATTTCATACTTATATTTTAAAATTATTTCTTCTAAATTGTCCAAATGATTTAATTCTAAAATATATGTTGTTTCATTAGAAAGACTTTTAAAATTATCAATAGTATCATTTGTAATAATTTTTCCGTTTTTTATTGCTATAATTCTATTACATAAATTATCAATTTCTGTTAGATTATGACTTGATATTAAAATCGCAATTCCTTCATTTGATAACTTTTTTATTAAGTTTCTTATTTCAATAGTGCCTTCTATATCCAACCCATTTGTTGGTTCATCTAAAATTAATAATTCTGGATTATTAATAATTGCTTCAGCAATTCCCAATCTTTGTCTCATTCCTAGAGAATAAGTAGAAACTTTGTCTTTTATTCTATTTTCTAGCCCAACCATTTTTATTACTTCAGTTATCCTTTTTTTTGTTATATTTTTATAGTTATTTGCTGTTAATTTTAAATTATCATATCCACTTAAATACATATATAAATCAGGTGTTTCAACGATTGCACCCACTTTTTCCATTGCTTTTATAAAGTTCTTTTTAATATCATATCCGTCTATATATACTTTTCCTTCCGTTAATTTTATTAAACCTAAAATTAGTTTTATAGTAGTAGTTTTTCCTGCTCCATTTGGACCTATAAAACCAACTACATCTCCTTTATTCATAGAAAAAGAAATGTTTTCTACAATCACCTTATTCTTTACTTGTTTTTTTAAATTTTCACATTTTAATATCTCCATTTCAAATCCCCTTTTTATTCATTTACTATATCTTTTCTATTAAAACCAATAAATAATACTACAGTAATTAATATAAGCCATGTACATGATATTAATATTGATGAATTAATGTTATTATTTATTAATTCTACGTTTCCGAATATATATTTACTAATATCCCAGTTATACATAAATAAATATTTTGTTATATTATTAAATAATACTTCTAAGTTAGCGGACATATATAATCCTAGAGAAATTAAAATATTAATGCCTATATTATTTATAAATACACTTAAAAGTAATGATATTAGAATAACTAATAAATACATAGGTATTTTAGATGTAAACATTAAAAGTATATAATATCCTAAGTTCATAACATCTATATTTTGTGTTATATGGTTATATCTAATAGCTTCTAAGGAATAACTGTCAAATCCAAATATAATTCCACCTATTATATATTGGAACAAAATTACTATAATAGCTATCAACAATGTAACAAATATAGTAGTTATTATCTTAGAAAATAAGATTGAATTTCTTTTATGTGGTTTTACTAATAGATTTTTGATAGTTCCATTATTATATTCTTCATATATAATTGTGCTAGCCATATAAACAATAATAAATATTATCATTATATCAAAATTATTAAAAAATTTCATAAGTAAAATTCTTGCATCAGATGGTAAAATAGCATTTTTATTTTCAGTATTTAACAAAATATTGTACTTAATGTTATGTTCAATAGCATATTTTTCTAAATTTACTCTTTCCAAAATATCTGAATAACTTTCATCGATATTTAAGTCTTCATAATTTTCAAGATACATTAAATCCTGATTATAGGATCTCACATATTGTTCACTTATATTAATATTATTATTAATGGTTTTCTCATAAACATTATATCCTGTAATTATTATGATTCCTATCAAAAATAGTATGTAGATATTTTTCCTTTTAAAGATTTTGATTAATTCGTTTTTTATTAAATTAAACATACACCCTCCTATATTTTTAAATTATAAACTATATATTTACTTACTTCAATATGTAATTTATTATTTTTTTTACTTTCTTTCGTTTACTCGCTTGATTTACAATATAAAGTTAAATATATTTTTTGGGCTCTGATTTGTTTGGTCGCCTAATTCTATTATATAGCCTTAGTATCAGGTTGTTAGACATCAAGCCTTAATTTTGATATACACAAAAAAATCATAAATCTTCTTTTAGAAAATCTATGATTTTGGTATTTTATATTAAAATTTCTATACCTCGTAAAATAATTAAATTAAATCAATATTCTTCAATTCTTCTTTTATTAGTTCCAATAATTTTATATAATCTTTATTATTTAATATATTTTTATTAATATATTTTTTTAATTCTATGTTCTCTCGTAAACATGAAATATGATTACGTTTTTCTTCTAATAACTCCTTTTTGTCAGTTAATATGTTTTGTGTATATTTTTGCTTTTGTAGTAGTATATAATAAGTTAAAACAATAATAATAAATAGTAATAAAATAACTACGTAATTCACTGTATACACCCCCAATCCGTTAAAATATCATGCTCACTATAAACCGACATCCGTTTTATAACTTCTGCTATTGTGGTATGTTACAAAACTTTTAAACATAATACAATAGTATAAAGTTATGGTCAAGGGGGTGGCAAAAATTTCAACAAAAGCTAGAAAAATATTAGCTAATAATATTGTATATTATAGGATTAAAAATGGATGGTCTCAAGAACATTTTGCCGAACTATTAAGCACAAGTTCTGGATATATTTCCGAAATGGAAAATGGCAAAAGAAACATATCCATAGATTATATTGACCATTTAGCTAATATTTTCAAAATTGAGCCACACGAACTACTTGCAAATAGTTTGACCATTAATAAAAGGCGAATACCTAGACATAAGAGATAAGTACCAGTTATCTCTTATTTTTATAGTAAGCAAAATTATTATAGCATACATTTTTATTTTTGAATATATGTACTGAATATATATTCTGTACATATAAACGTCTGTTAATAATTCTGTACCTTTGATAGTATTATATAGGGTGAATATAATGTTAAATGATAATAGCATTTTTCTATATAAAGATTATGGAAAAATAGTTTTTGATTTAAAAACTATTATGGATAAAAAAGGAATAACAATAAGTCATGTAGCCAAAGCAACTGGTCTACATCATCAAGTAATAAGAAGATATTATGAATCAACGATTGAAAGATATGATAAAGATGTTTTGTCTAAATTATGTTTTGTTCTTGGATGTGAATTAAGCGATATTATGTATTATGAAAGGTCCAAAAAGTAAAATATTAATCCTTTTTTGATATTTATAAGACCTAAATCTGAATTTTATATGTTTTTGTTGTATAATTTAGAAAAGTATTTTTTTATAGGTGATATCAAATGTTCAATTTATTAGTAGTAGAAGATAATCTTCATTACTCCAAAAACTTAATTAATTTTATTTTAAAAAATAATTATAATGTTAAGCTTGTCGGTATAGCAACTAACGGAAAAGAAGCTTTAAAATATTTAACTTCTAAAATGTATAATATTGATATTATTTTATTAGATTTAAAAATGCCATATTATACCGGTATAGAATTGGTATCAGAATTAAAAAAGCAAATCCTTTATCGATATCAAAATTCAATAATAGTTGTATCTGGTGAACCTTCATTAATATCTCTAATAAAAAATGAACCATTTATATATTCTTATGTAGATAAAATAAACGGATTACAAAAAATATCAAATGAATTAAATAATTTAATAAAATTAAAATTGAAAGAGAACCATACAATCCTTTTAAAAAATAAAATTTTAGCTGAACTAAAATATTTGAATTATAATGAAAACTTTGTTGGAACACAGTATCTATTAGAAGCTATAATGTTACTTGCAGAAAATAATAATTTAGACTCGATAAATTTAAAACGTGATGTATTCCCAATTATAGCATTTCGACATAAAAAAAGTCCTCATAATATAAAATGTAATATAAACAATGCTACTGTTATTATGAATTGTGATTGTCAAAAAGATATAATAATGAAATATTTTAATTTTAGCAATACAAGAACTGAGGTAAAACCTAAACAAGTGATTGAAGCTATACTAAAAAGAATTACAGCATGATAATTTTATCTTTTTTATCTTTTTGCATATCTGTATTATTCTTATGTTATAATTATTTTGAAATTATGGTAGACATAATTTCAGCAAACTCGTAGATGGTTTCTATGGGTGAAAATTGTGGTGAAGTTAATCGGTAGTTGTATGATTTTAAGGAGGTAAACATTATGAAATTACAAAATATGAAGTCCTATAAGTCGATTGCTTTGGCACTTGTATTTGCTATTGCGGCATGTATGTGTGCTTTACCTCGTACAGCTCACGCTGCTGAACCTTCAACTGATGTTGGAGCAAATACTGCAAATGTAAAAGTGGTTGATCAGGCAGAGCTGGAAGATATTGCAGAAAGAGCAGGAGGCACTATCTTGCAGGACGCACGGCAAATTAGCCCCGGCCAGTCAATTAGTGGCACGTTCAAACTGAGTAATTGGTTTGGAACAGACTTTACTGTATATCTTGCAGTTAGCGATGGCAGTGGTTCTGTTGGCTTGCAGTTTGTTTCGGCATACTACACAGTTAACTGTGGTGACTCGGTTGTTGTCGCTAGAGAAACTGGTTGGCCTAGCGGTACTTACTCGTATTCGGTGCAATCTAATGCTTCGTCTACAGTAGCATATTCGTTAATGATTCTTGAAAACTAACTGTTAAGTAGATTAACTTCACCACAAAATGGATATTCTAGTAGAATTTCCAAAATCATAACCACCCAAAATTAGGGTGGTTATGATTTTTATATAATATAAGATACTTATTGAGTTACATTTTCTACTCAACTTTTCCAAATTTATTGAATGGCCATATTCTAATTGCAACTGTGCTTTCTATTTTTTCTAAAGGAATACAACCGAATGCTCTGCAATCTGTACTCTGGCTTCTATTATCTCCCATTGCAAATACACAATTTTCTGGAACAACAAAATCATCAAAACCTACGCCATTTACATTTACTAACATATCTGTCACAATCCCATCTTGTAAGTATGGTTCTTCTAATTCTTTCTCATTTATATATACTTTACCTTCTTTTATTTCTACATGTTCACCTGGTAATGCAATAACCCTTTTTATATAACTATCTTTTCCTATTTCTAGAAAATTATATATAAACCATTTAAATCCTGTTTTTTCATCATATTTTGCTTTTGGATTATTTTTATCTATTTCTGAATAGTTATATTTTATTTGTGATGGTTTTTCAAAAGTGATTATTTCTCCTCTTTTTGGTAACGTTTTTGTTGTTCTTCCCCATCTATTTAACCATAATCTTTGATTTTGCTCTAATGTCGGATACATTGAATTCATTTTTACAATTGTAGGTGTTCCTATGAAATATCTAAATAATATAGCTAGTACTATTGCTATTATAATACAAGTTATCCACTCTACAGTATTTCTTAATATATTTTCTTTTTTCATATTACTTTCCTCATAATATGTATATAAAATTTATTTAATATTAAATTTTATGAACATATTCTTTCTTCTATATTTTTTTATCAGCTTATTATCAGTCACTCATTTTTATATTATTATATCATATATTTTTTTCTAAAACCATTATGATAAAAAAAATAAAAATAGTCTATCCATAAACATGAATAGACCGATAAATTTAAGCTGTTCTCTTTAATGTGTTATTAACATTAAAAGTTTCATCAAAAAAATCTAATTTAAAGATATCATTATATTTTTTAATGTATTTAGTATCTAAACTATATCCTAGTGGCAATAAGTCACGAAATATACGATTTATAATGTAATCTAAATTATTATTGCAATTAGGTATTCTTATAATAAAAGTAATGTTTTTTATATCAGTATTTTGAATTTCTTTTAAAATCATATAAGAGTTAGATATATTTTGAAAACTAATAACTGGCAAATTTAAAACATCTTTTATAAGGTGTCCTAATATAAAACTATCTGTTAAAATAACATTTTTAGTATTTAATGATATGTTACTCCTCATGATATAATTTTTAGTTGCAGTGCCATTTATTTTATTATTACTTGAAAACCATATATCTTCTGAATTATTAAAAGGTTTATCCAAATGAATTGATAATCCTTGTATATATCCATTTTGGTCAAATACAGGTACGAAAAAGCCATTATATCTATTAAAGCACCAATTGAAATCTTCTTCTTGAAAGAAACCTGGTATTCCTGCCAAATCATATTTTTTAGATAAATTATGGGATATTATTCTTCTCTTTATATAATTTTTAGGAATTGTACGATATAAATTATCTTCAATACTGCTATTTAATAGTCCTATTTTTCTTAAATAATTTCGATGTTGTCCCTCTAATTTTAGCATACCTAATAAATTTCTATATACAGCATCTCTTAACTCTATATCTGCAAGTAGATTAATAGGACTAATCTCAACTGCCGCTCTATCTTGTGAATAGCATTCCCTTGCAATTAATTCTGCATAGGCCTTTTTAGTATTAACTCCTCTAACTCTTGCATATAGACCTATTGAAAAACCACCAGCACCACATCTTGAACAACAATATTTATTTGTTTGAGAATTTAAAGATAAAGTAGGAATTTTACTATTTTTATTATAACCACAAAATGGACATATTGCTTTACTCTCATATCCTTTTTGTTCCACTATTTCTAGACATAAATGATATGCTACGTTTAAAATGTTTATATGTTTTTGAACCTCTTGATAATCTAATTTATCCATAATTCTTATTCCTCTCTTTTTTTATTTTCTTTTCCAATAATAAAATAATTTATTATTGCACTTTATAACAAATTCTTTTCTGTTTATAAAATTTTTATTGTACTTTTTCATAATTTCTACAAAACTAACTAAGTCTTCCCAATATGGTGCAACTAATAATAACTTTTCATTTTTGTATAATTTAAACATTCTTGAAATTCCTCCTAAATTCTGATTTCACACATATTTTTAGTAGCATATATATTTAGTAAATATTCTTGTCTTTTACGATAATTTATTCTAGCAGAACAATGATTACACAATACTTTATTATTTTTTGTTATCCTTCTACCGCAACAAGTACATATTCCCTGCTCTTTTAACCTATAATATCTTTCCTTAGATCTTATACGATTTTTTTCTTGTCTTTCTTTTTTATGCTTTCTAGCATATTTTAAAGAATATTCTCTACTTTTCATCATACATTCCAAACACATAGTATGATTTCTTTCTGCATCTTCTTGACCACATCTTACACAAATTTTATGGATTTTATAATATTCATAATTATTCTTGCTACACATAATTTTTCTCCTTTCATTTAGGCTGCAAGTTGTTCTTCTTGAACTTCAAATTCTTCAAGTTCTTTTATAAATTCACTTGCACATTTTTTTATTTTTGTACCTAAATCAACTAAGATTTTAGGATTTCCTTTTGAATATTGTGTTATATAATTAAAACTGCACATTGAATTATCAATTCCAAAATAATCTGCTACCATATAAGCAACAGATTCAACAAATACTTCTGATAAATTTCTATCAGTTTTATAATTAAAATCATCATATAATCCATGTGTTAATTCGTGTAAAAGGACTGCAACTTTTGCATCAATCAAAAGTCTTTTTTCTATTGCTATTTCCTTATTTTTTGGACTGTAATATCCTTTTACACCTTGTTCAAGCTCTTTTTCATATACTGGAAATTTACTGAATTGCTTTAATTTTTCAAAAAAAGAACCCATATTTTCACTAGATAGCATTTTTACTTCTAGTGGTATTGGTTCTCCTATTGTTTGAGATATATCGTATACATATACTGATTTATAAGCTATATAATTATAAGTCTGTTCTTCTTCAATCTCTTTTCCATCAACGATTTTCTTAACTTTTGTTTTTCCTTGCACTGGCATACCAGCAGTTATTTGTATTCTTTTAGCATCTTTTATTAATTCTCGGCCTAATTCTTTCCATTTAGCTTTTCCAGCAATATTTGTAGCATCTGGGAATTGACTAAATATTAGTACTGTATTATTAAAACTATATTTTGTAAATTGATTTTGGAACTTTAGATATTTTTCATATTCTCCATTTTGTATAATAGATTGCACATTACTAACAACTTTTTCAAATATCTCTTTTGCTTTAGCTTTTCGATTATATTTAGACTTCATTTTTACCTTCCTCCTTTTATGCGGCCATCTTTTTAAGATTGTATTTGATGACTTTTATTTCTTGTTTCTTTTTATATTTTTCTTTTTTCTCTATAAAACTTCTATAACCTATCCATTTATCAATAAAATTATTTTGTTCATCCGAAAAATTTATACTATGATGAGGTAATTCTTTTTGAACTACATGACCATTTTTAAATTCTAGTGTTATAAAAGATTTACTTGCATCGTTTAAATTCCTTATAAAATATATTTCAGTTGTACCTTCTATATATGGAGTAAGATACATATTTCCAACACAATTTCCTTGTTGATTTCCTTCATCTTTTAAAGCATCTATACTAGGAGCAGGAAATATAATATATTTTTCATCTTCATAAGTATATTTAGATAGTTCTAAATATCTTAAATATGCAGAAAACTGTGTTTCTCTATCTTCTTCAATAGTAAGTTTTTTCTGCATTTTGTCGTGTCGTGATATTAAATTTCTTGGAAATAAATCTTTTTTAGATACATAGTTTAAAGCCAATTTTTTTGACATAACAAGGTAATCTTTATAGATATTTAAATTCTTCAATCCCTTAGGGTAATTATTTAATTTTTTTAATGGAATAAACTCGCTAATTTCTTTTAACAATTTTATATCTCCTAAATATACATTGTTTCCAGATGCCATATAGCTTTCTAATATGCCATTTTCGTATAAAAACTTTACATCTTTAAAACTACTATCGTGACACTCTTTTATTAATTTAAAATCTTGGACTTTTAATAGTTGTAATAGCTTTAAACTTTTATAATCTATATTATGGTCTTGCATAAATTTAAGATAATTTTTAGGAACTCCAAATCTCTTATAGAAACTACCATTTTTATTTAACTTTTTTGAACTAAAACATAATTTATATAATTTCATATTCCATAGTAATTCAAAACTTTCATATGCTGCTAATTGAAGAGTATCTATAAAATTATAAGGATAAAACATTTTTGTAAATTCTTTAATTGGGGCATATTCAAATTTTGTACCTTTTATTATTTTCTTTTTATTATACGGATATGTCGTAAAATCACTAAAAAATCTGTTTCCTTTGTATTCTCTCCAACTAATGTCACTAATTGTATCATCATAATGATATATGTGCATATAACCAAGAGAGAACCATACGTTATCGCTCAGAAATTTTCCCTTTCCTGGTACTATTCTGCAGTATTCTACTATATCTTTTTCCATACATTTAGTTTCATAACTATAAAACACTTCGATTTCAAAAACTCTTGTAATAATATTTTTATTAAATCTTTGTACTAAATTTATTGATTTTTTAAAACTTGGAATATAACTAACATTTTTACTAATAACATAAATTTCTTTATTACAATTAGGACATTTAAAATAATGTCCTATTCTAACTTTTGTATCATAAAATGTATGATGACAATTCGTACAATAGCATTTTCTATTTTTAGTGTCTTTAATTATATAATGATAATCTTCTATTTGCTTTTCTATAAAATCATTCCAATATTTTGGAAATTTGCATTTCTTATTTATTTCAAGCATCATAGAATTAATTTCTTTTTCTTTCATTGTAAAGCACCTCCAAATAAAGAAATCTGCTCCGTTTCTTTTTTATTTTCCATCCTTTTTTTCGCATCTTCTAGTAAAACAACATTATTCTTTGAATTTTCTTCTTTTGAAGATGTTTTTGTTTTTACTTTACTCTTAACTGTATCTTTCTTTTCTATTTTTAGAAAAGAATTAGGTAATGAAAAATACATAATAGCCCACGCATAAACAACTTCGTTTGTAATATAATTCCAGCCATTTTTCAAATATTTTATGCCTTTTTGTCTAATAAATTGTCCCATTTCATCAAGTGTTTTTTCTTCATTTAAGTATCTTTGTTCCATATCTTCACGAGATAATAGGTATTCTACTGTTTGTATTAATGCTTTGTCTTTTTGGTCTTTTACTTGTTCTTTTAGTCTTTCAAAACCATTCATAATTAAATTTCTCCTTTCATTCTTGTATCTATATCAGCTAAATCCTTGCCTTTTTTCTTACCTTTTTCAAAGCAGTATGAATCTGTTACATATAATTTTCTATCACGACGAGTTCCATTAAATTTTATATTATTCATATATTCCTTTACTTTTGGGTTTACAACAACTAAAGATAGTTCAGAATTGGCTTTTTGTTCTTTAAATTTTTGTGATAAACCACTAATAAATCCTAAAGCATATTCTCTTTTATATCTATTTCTCATGGAATAGTTTAAAGTATCAGTATTATAATTTTCTTTGTAGAATACTCTAAAACCATCTAATATAGCTTGTTTTGCATATAGATAAACTCTTTTCGATATTAAAATATCTTCTTCTGCACCTACAATGATTAACTTTCCGCCCTGATAGTAAACATCACATCTAAAGTTTTTTGCTATTACTATCATTAAACGTCTTTTCCATTTATCATTGTTTATTTCCTTTTCAGCCTTTTCTGTAATAACTTCTGTATCTTTTTCTTCATTTTCGTTTATAAAATTATCTACATCTTCTTGACTAATATGATATTTTGCCATTAATCTTTGTGCTGCTAAAATTGCACTTTGAGCTTCATTTTTATTGTTATTATTTGTTCCTAGACTTAGAGCCTTAGATATTTTTTCTAATATTGGTTTCATATTTTTTCTCCTCCATTTTCTTAAATCTCTTATATAAATCTGTTTGAGATTGTCTTTCCATATATTTTTGATAGTTTTTCAAGCCATATTTATTAATTTTGTCGTATTTTTCCTTCTGTACTGCATTTATTATATTTTCTAGTTCAGTAAAATCATAAAATTGGCAAATAAGGCCATCTTTAACAATGACCTTATCTCCATCATAATCTTTTATAACATTAAATCTGTAACTATATTTTTTTTTGCCAGGATGGTCTGCTATTCTAATTCCACAAGAAAGCCCATAGTCCAGCTTGATATAAATTGAACTTGTAGTATGTGAATTATATCTATGAACAATAAAACCTTCTGCAATTAATTTTTGAACTAGAATATTTGCTATTTCCTTACCATTCATATTATGCTGGCTTTCATAAATTCAACTTGAAATTCTGGAATGTTTATTGCTGATACTCTTGCGATTTTTTCTCCATAAGAAGTAGGAGCTACAACTAAATCTCCAACTTCTAATGGAATTGCTGTAATATAAGAATATGCTTTTCCACTAAATGTTTTAGGCATATATCTATCTTCATATTTTACTGATACAATATTTGTTTTTTCCATATGTAAACCCTCCTCTATTTTTGTTAATCTAAATAGCCATTATAAATATTTATTCCATATGTATTTTCATCAATAGTACAAAATATTAGTAAATATTCTGTACCATATATGTTAAATAAGTCTTGCTCTAATTTTGGTAAAAACTCTAATGAATCTACTTCAAAATTGATATAGTAATCATCACCAAACATTGGATGTTTGGTGACGGTAATAGAATTGTTACTTGCATATTTTTTTGCTATTTCTGCAAAGCTATCAAGTAATTCTTCATCTGTTGAACTATATAACTTGATTTTCATTTTTGTCTCCTTTCACAATTTCTATTTCTACAATATCAATATGTATGTTATCTATTTCTGTATCCATTTCATAAGCATATGTTTCAAATAAGTCAACAATGGTATTATAGAAATCTTTTAATTCTAAATTTTTATTATAAGCATCATATAAAGTGTCATTTAGTATATTATTGATTAAAGATATTTGATAATGTATGTTTAACTTATCTCTTTTCTTAAATTTTATACTATCATTTGTATTGTGATTAATTATTATAGATGTTGTAATATGTTTCCTAGTATTTATATCTTTTTTTAAATCATTTAAAATATTACTGATAATAAAACGATTTAATAGTTGGTCTAATGTAAGGCAACAAATAGTAAATCTATAACCATCATCTCTTAGAGCAGACAAACTAACATATTCTCTTCCTGTTAATTTCATTTATACCCCTCCTATATCAAAATGGAAGATCATCACTATTAGAAATAAAATCTTCTGATGCGTCTTTTTCCTTTAATTCCTCACTAACAGTTTCTTGTGTATTATCAGCATTGCTTTCAATTTTTGTATAACTATCAGCAAAATCTATTTCTTCTGCAATGACTTCTGTAACATATCTTTTAATGCCATTCTTATCCTCATAGTTTCTTGTTTGAAGTCTACCATTAACACATACTTGAATACCTTGTTTTAAAAACTTTTCTACAAAGTCACCAAGTTTTGAGTATGCGACTATATTAAAGAAATCTGCTTGTCTTCCTTCTCCTTGTTTTACATACTTTCTATTTACTGCTAAACTAAATGTAGCAACTTTAACATTATTTGTTTGTGAAAATTTAATTTCTGGATTTTTTGTTAATCTTCCTAATAAAATTGTCTTGTTCATAATTCTTTCCTTCCTTTCTAATCATCTAATTTTACTACGATATGTTTTA
>CAJFJY010000045.1 GCA_904384205.1 uncultured Clostridia bacterium
TATTTTTATTTAATTATTTTTAATTTATTTTTTATTTATTATTTTTATTTAATTATTTTTAATTTATTTTTTATTTATTATTTTTATTTAATTATTTTTTTAATTTATTTAATTAAATTTTATTTGTTTTTATTAATTATTTTATTTTTTAATTAGAGGAGGCGAAATGGAACAAAATAATATTACACAAACTATTATTGATACTATTAATTATATTTTTGAAACTTTATTGAGTTCTATAGATAATAGTTTATATTCATTACTAGACTCTTTAACTTTTATTAATTCAGATATTTTGAGCGATAAAAATTTTGAGGCAATTTTAGGTACTTCTGCAAGTAACGGAATTATTTTAATAGCAAATTCTTTTTTACTTGGCATTATTTTATATTTTGCAATAAAATATCTATTAGCACATTTTACATTTTCAAATATTGAAAAACCTCATTCTTTTATTATTAAATTAATTATTTGTGGTTTATTTATGAATTTTTCATATTTTATATTAGAGCAATTCATTAATTTAATATATTTTACATCTTCATCAATATGTGAACTTGGAGAAAATTTATTTAATAAATCTATATCATTTTCAGAATTAATAAATGTATTAAATCAAACAGTTGCAATAGAGGATAATTCTTTAAATATATTTTCTTTAGATGGACTAATTAAAGGAACTTTATCAATATCTCTGTTAAGTTTAGTATTTTCATATTCTTTAAGATATATATTAGTAAAAATTTTTATATTAATTACACCATTTGCTATTTTATCTGCATCTCTTAATAGTACAAGTTGGTTTTTTAAGTCATGGTTTAAAAATCTATTTTCTCTAATGTTTATACAAATTTTAGTTGCATTAGTTTTAGTTGTACTTTTCTCTATGGATTATTCATCAACAGATTTGTTTGTAAAATTTGTATACATAGGTGGTATTTATGCATTGATAAGAGCAAATTCAATTGTAAGGGACTTTATAGGTGGTCTTTCCACAACTGTTACACAAAATGTGAATAGATTTTCTATTTTGCGTACTAAATAATAATTAATTTTTTTGATTTTTTAAAAATTTTTTAAGGTCCGTCCCAAAAATCCCGCCTAGGAGGGATTTCAAGGACCGTACCTGAAGGAGGAGCTATGAAATTTATTTTTCCACAAAATTACGATTTTAAAAATAAGATTTTAGGTATTATTGATTATTCTACTGCTTTAGCTAATGTTATTTGGTATGTTTTTGTTTTTTTAATTGTTAATCTTTTTTGTTATTCTTTAGAATTAAAAATTTTTTTATTTATATTTTTATGTTTTCCATTCTTTTTGATTAGTGTTACTGGTTTTAATGGAGAAAATGTTATTTATGTTTTAAAATATCTTTTAAGATTTATTATTAAGCCTAAAATTTATTTTTAAAAATTTTTTACTTTATCAAAAAACATCGTATTATTATATTTTAATTAATTTTATCTTATAAAAGTTATCTCTTTTTTAATTTTTTTGTTGAATTTTGTTTTTAAAAAAGTTATAATCTATTTATATCTAAAAAATTAAAAGAGGGATTAGTTTGAAAAATTTTTTTATCTTTTTTCAGACTATATTTGACTAGAAAGGATGAGAGTCATTATGAGATTGGAGCAAAAGGAAAAATCTTTATTATTTTCAGAAACATCTATTCCAGATATTTTTTTTGCTGAACATTTACCTCAAATTAATGGGGATTATTTAAAGATCTATTTATATTTAATTTTTTTGTCTAAATATAATAAAGATATAAAATTAAATGATATGTCTAAAAAATTGTCTTTACCTTTAAAGACTATTAATGATGGATTAAAGTTTTTAGAAGATAATAATTTGATTATGAAGAAGACTACTGGTTTTATTATCATGGATTTACAAGAAATGACTCTTAATAATTTATATAAACCTAACCTTACACCTTCAAAAGATTCTATTGAGCAGACTGCAAAGAATAAGTCTAGAGCAAAAGCTATTGATCATATTAATAATATGTATTTTCAAGGAATTATGGGGCCTTCTTGGTATAATGATATTGATTTATGGTTTAAAAAATATAATTTTGATGAGCAAGTTATGATTGCTTTATTTGATTATTGCTATAATCGTTCTGCTCTTCATAAAAATTATGTTCAAACTGTTGCGGAAGCTTGGGGTGCAAATAATATTCATACTTGGAATGATTTAGATAATTATGATCAAAAACAAGAAAAATTGAATAAAATGAAAAAAACTATTGCTAAAAAGCTTGGTAAATATGGCGGATTGACTCAATATGAAGAGGCATATATTGAAAACTGGGTAATGGATTTTGGCTATGACATGGATGTTATTGAACTTGCTTTGCGTCGTACTACTTTTAAACAAAATCCTACATTTGAATATATTAATAATATTATTACAGATTGGCATGAAAGAAATTTAAAAACCCCTAGTGAAGTTGAAGCTTTTCTTGAGCAACGTAAAAAACAAACAAAAAATGTTAAGGAAATGAAGGCTCAAGTTAACAAGGCAAACTTTAAACAGAGAGAATATGACAACTTAGATTTCTTATATGCAAATGCTAGTATTCCTGTAAATACTAATACTAATTCAAATATTACTCAAAAATTAGATTAATTGAATGCAGATTGTTTATTTTTATTTTAAAATTACTACGAAAGGAACTTTTTATGGCTAATGATATTTTAATTTCTTTATTAAAAGAATATGAACAAAAGAGATTAAATGCTGAACATGATTTAGAAGTTAGAAAACAAAATTTATATGATTTAATTCCTCGTTTGAAGGAAATAGATACTTTACTTAGCGAATCTGCAATCACAACAGCTAAAAATATTTTAAGTAGCGATAATAAAAATAGTGATTCTAAATTTGTAGATTCTTTAAATAATGAAATTGCTAAATTAAAGAAGGAGAAGGAGTCTATTTTAAAAGAGAATAATTTGAGCTTAGATTACCTTCAACCTAATTACGAATGTAAGCTTTGTAATGATACTGGATATATTACTGATTCTAATTTTAATACTGTAATGTGTTCTTGTTTAAAACAAAAATTATTAGATGAATCTTTTAATAAGTCTAATATGTATAATATTAAAAAGGAAAATTTTAATTCTTTTAATGAACAATTATATAGCGATAAAGCAGATTCTAAAAAGTATAAATTTGAAAATTCTCCAAGAACTAATATTTTAAACATAAAGAAAAGATGTGAGGATTTTATAACAAATTTTGATGATATGAATAATAAAAATTTGTTGTTTACTGGTTCTACTGGTTTACGGTAAAACATTTATGTCTAATTGTATTGCCTATGAATTATTGAAAAAAGGTAAAAGTGTTGTTTATCAAACAGCTCCTGTTTTGCTTGAAACCGTAATAGAATACAAAAAAAATCAATTAAAAAAGACTTCAAATGATTTTTATAAATCTATACTTGATTGTGATTTACTAATATTAGATGATTTGGGTACTGAAACTATTTCAAGTATGACTATTACTGAATTATTTACTATTATTAATACTAGAAATTTAAATCTTAATCATAAGGTCACTAAAACTATTATTTCTACTAATTTGGATATAAATGCTCTTTTCAGAATATATGGTGAAAGAATAGGTTCTAGAATTGTTGGATTTTATGATATATATTGTTTCTTTGGTGATGATTTACGATTTAGGAATAGATAAATTTTGGCTAGAATTTCATTTTATTGAAATTCTAGCCTTTTATTATGTTTCTCTAATATCTATATTTACTTCTATATTTCTATCATTTAGCATATCTATTACTTGTTCTACGTCAAATTCATAGTTTTCAGCAAACTCAAAGATAGCAATTATTTTACTTACATTATTATTAAGAGTTTTTAATCTTGGTATAAGTTCGTTTTCAATTAGAACTCCCATATGTCTTCTTTTTTCTTCTTCACTTAAATTTTCCATTATTTTAATCCTTTTATATACTTATAAATTTTATTTTTATTATATATTTTTTAAAGATATTTTTAGATCTGTCCCTAAAATCCCTAAGAAAAATTGCTTGTCAATTTTTCTTCTCGCCGATTTGTAATTTCATTTTATGAAATTACAAAGGCAATAGCGATTATAGCTGTATGTTTATCAAATTTTATTTGATAAACATAGGGCTTTTAAGATACGTCCCTAAATCCCTATTTCTATTCTTCTTCACTCATTTCTGGAGATAGTGTTTCTATGCTTACTACTTTTCCTCCGTCACTTGTTCTCATTAATGTTACTCCTTGTGTTGATCTTCCTAATACGCTGATGTCTTTTACTTTTATTCTTATTATTGTTCCTGTGTCTGTAATTAACATTACATCATCATCATCATTTGCTATTCTTACGCCTACTAGCTTTCCTGTTTTGTTTGTTATTTTGTAAGTTATTACTCCTTTTCCGCCTCTGATTTGTACTCTGTATTCGTCTAGTTCTGTTCTCTTTCCGAATCCATTTTCTGTTATTGCAAGTAATGTAGCTTTTCCTCCTGCTATTACTGATTCCATTCCTATTACTTCGTCATCATCATCTAGTCTTATACCTATTACTCCTTGTGATACTCTTCCTATTGGTCTTACATCTTTTTCATCAAATGTTATACACATACCATTTCTTGTTACTAAAACAACATTGTCTTGTCCATCTGTTAGTCTTACTCCTATTAATTCGTCTTCTTCTTTTAATGTTATTCCTTGTAATCCTGTTTTTCTTGATGAGTTATATTCTGTTAATGCTGTTTTCTTTATTAATCCATGTTTTGTTGCCATTAGTAAGTATTTTCCTTCTGCGAAGTTTTGGATTGGTATTACTGCTGATACTTTTTCTCCTGGATCTAGGCTTAATAAGTTTACAATTGCTGTTCCTTTTGCGGTTCTGCCTGCTTCAGGAATTTCATATCCTCTTAATTTATATAACTTACCTTTATTTGTAAAGAATAATATTGTGTCATGTGTCGATGCTGTAAATATTTGTTTTACAAAGTCATCTTCTCTTGTTGCTATTCCTGTTATTCCTTTTCCTCCTCTTTTTTGG
Source organism: uncultured Clostridia bacterium (assembly GCA_904384205.1). Classification (GTDB taxonomy): domain Bacteria; phylum Bacillota; class Clostridia; order TANB77; family CAG-508; genus CAG-269. The sequence goes on from CAJFJY010000045.1 coordinate 5,074, forward strand.
CTCTTATATGTATCTATTGGCATTCTTTTAATATATCCAAAATGTGTTAGGGCTACAACAGTTTGTTCTTCTTTGATTAAATCTTCTACAACAAATTCTCCTTCTGCTGCTACTATTTTTGTTAGTCTATCATCACCGAATTTATTCTTTATTTCTATTAATTCTTCTTTGATGATGTCATATACTAATTGCTCATTTGCTAAGATGTCTCTTAAGTGTGCTATTAATTGCATTAATTCATTGTATTCTTCTTCAATTTTTTCTCTTTGCAATCCTGATAATGTTTTTAATCTCATGTCTAGTATTGCTTGTGCTTGGACATCAGATAAACCAAATCTTTCCATTAATCTTTCCTTTGCGTCATCATATGAAGAACGTATTATTTCGATTACTTCATCTATGTTGTCTAATGCTATTTTTAATCCCTCTAAAATGTGTGCTCTTGCTAAGGCTTTGTCTAAATCAAATTTTGTCCTTCTTACTATAACTTCTTTTCTATGATTAATGTAACATTCTATCATTTCTTTTAATGTTAGTATTTTTGGTTCTCCATCTACTAATGCTAACATTATTGCTCCAAATGTTTCTTGCATTTGTGTATGTTTATATAATTGATTTAATACAACTTGTGCATTTGCATCTCTTTTTAGCTCTATTACTACTCTTGTTTTTTCTTTTCTATCTGATTCATCTCTTACTTCAGATATTCCCTCTATTTTCTTTTCTTTAGATAAGTCTGATATTGTTTTTATTAATTTTGCTTTATTTACTTGATATGGTAAAGATGATACTAATATTCTTTGTCTATTTCCGCTCATTTCTTCTATTTCTGCTTCTGCTCTCATTGTGATTTTACCTTTACCTGTTGTATATGCTTGTTTTATTCCTTCTCTTCCTAAGATTGTTGCTCCTGTTGGAAAATCAGGTCCTTTTATAATTTGCATTAAGTCTTCATTTGTTGCATCTCTATCATCTATTACTTTTATTATTCCATCTACTACTTCTCTTAAGTTATGTGGTGGAATATTTGTTGCCATTCCTACGGCGATACCAGATGAACCATTTACTAATAATGCTGGTATTCTTGCTGGCAATACTGTTGGCTCTTGTAATCTATCATCATAGTTTGGCATAAAGTCAACTGTGTTTTTTTCGATATCTGTTAGCATATATTGTGCTATCTTTGACATTCTTGCTTCTGTGTACCTCATAGCCGCAGGACTATCTCCATCTACTGAACCAAAGTTTCCATGTCCATCTATTAATGGATATCTCATTGTGAAGTCTTGTGCTAGTCTTACCATTGCATCATATACTGAACTGTCTCCATGTGGATGGTATCTTCCTAGAACTGATCCTACTGTGTTTGCACATTTACGGTATGGCTTATCTGATGTGATTCCATCTTCATGCATTGCATATAATATTCTTCTATGTACTGGCTTTAATCCATCTCTTACGTCTGGAAGTGCACGAGATACTATAACACTCATGGCATAATCTATGTATGCAACTCTCATTTCTTTTTCAATATCTCTTTCGATTATTTTTCCGTCTCTTCTTTCTTGTCTTTCTTCCATTATTCTCCCTCTTTCTATTGATATTTCTACATTTGTATTATACTAAAACAAACTTAAAATTGCAAGAGAAAAATGCCTAAAAATGCACAAATAATTATACTTTTTACTAATATTTATTGTGCTTTTTTTAGGTGATAGACCAAAATAAATTTACTCCATCTTTGAATCCTTGTTTATATATTTCTTCTATATATTTTCCTACTTTTATATTTTCTTTTTCTTCTTCATCATTTAAATTTTTGTATTCTTCTTTTATTTTTTTATTAATATTTTTAATTATGTCATCTATTTTTTCTTCTCTTACTTTATATATTAAATCTAATATATCTTCTTTTTCCGTATTGTTTTCTGGATTTTTTAGTATTTCGTTTTTTAAATTTTTTTGATTATTTTGATTTTTTTCTTCCATGTTTTTTTCCTCCTTCATTTTATCTATTTTACCCAATTTTATTAAAATATTTCGTCTATTATTATTTCACTTTTATTGTTTAAATATCCACATATGTTTATTATTTTGTTTTTATATAAATTTTTATAACAGTAATCTGCTATTTTGTTATATCCTTTAACTTTTACTATACTATTATTATTTAATATCATTTTAAATATTATTACTGAATAGTTATTTTCTTTCATAATAAATTTAAATTCTATATCACTTATTATTTTACCTTGTATAAAAATTATGTTCAAATTTTAATTTTCTCCTTTTCTTGTTTTTTCGTTTGTTTTTCGCTTTTTTTCTTTTATTTTTTTGCAAAATATATATTTTTAAAAATACTAATATTTTTTACTAATATATATTTTGCTGATTCTTTTTTACCTTTTATTTATTAATCTTTTTATTTTCTACTTTTATTAATACTATGACAAAATTAATAAAATAGGAAGGAATAAATCTCTTTAATACTAATACTTTCTCTGTATATATTCCTTAAAATATATAATCTGGATTTTGTATTAGAGTGAGCGGAAGGAATTGTTGCTGTTGGCATTGGTCGTATTGTTGTTGTTGCGATTACTCGTGTAATTGTTGCTGTTGTTGTAATTACCTCCTCTATTGACACAAGGATTGTTGGAATTGCTATAGGTTTCGATTTATCCCTAATATTGAATATACTGTTTGTTATTCTTTATATTTCTTCTGTATAAAATATCTTTTTTTCTAGGTTATATGTATTTGCTATTTTTAAATATCCCATATGCCCTGCTAAATATTTTCTGGCTTCTTTGCTTGTTATTTTTCCTTCTTTTATTTTTTCTTTTAATATTTTTACTTTTTTCTTTAATTTTCTTTTTCCTTTGTCTCTTATCTTTAGCCTATACTCATTTATTTTATATCCACAAAAGTTTACTCCTTGTTTATTCTTAAATATTTGTGTTTTTTTATTTAATTCTAATTGTAGATTTTCTTTTAAGAATTTTTTTATTTTTTCTAGTGCTATTTTTGCTTCTTCTTTTGTCTTTACTAATATTACACTATCATCCATATATCTAAAATAATATTTTATTTTTAATTTGTGTTTTACATATTGATCTATTTCATTTAAGTATATATTCGCAAACATTTGTGATGTGTAGTTTCCAATTTCTAGTCCTTTTTCTCTTTTTTGAGCATATAGGATTTCTTGTATTAGCCATATTAAATCTTTATCTTTTATTTTTCTTTCTATTATGTTTAATAATATTTCTTTGTTTATACTATCAAAGTATTTTGATACATCCATTTTTAATATATAGTAATTATTCCATATGTTTTTACAATGTCTCATTGCTTTTTGTAAATCCAAACAGGCTTTATGCATCCCTTTTTCTTCTAAGCATGCGTAAGAGTTATATATGAATTGTGGTACAAATGCTGGTTTTAAAAAGTTGTCTACTAGCCATCTATGAACTATCCTATCTATATATTTTGATTTTTCTATTTTTCTTAATTTTGGCTCTGTTACATAGAATTCTGTATATCCTCCATGCTTATATTTTTTACTTTTTAATTGTTCATATAACCACATAATATATTCTTCTTGTTTTAAATTGAACAATATTATTTCTTTTCTGTATCCTTTTCCTTTTTTTGATTTATTATGAGCTTCTAATAATTTTTCATAGCTTAAGTATTTATAATATTTATTTCTTATTGTTTTTGGCATAATATTTTATTAGCCCTCCTAGTATTTTCCCTATTTCATATATTAATTCTATAGATACTTTAAATTTCTTTTCATCTATCCATTTTTCTTTTTTCATTATTCTTAAATATATTCTTTGTGTATTTAGTTCTGTATCTATATTATTTAATATCTTTATTATTTCTTTTGTTTCTTCATTTTTTATCTTATTTACATACATTATTTGATTTAACATTTTATACATACTTGTTTTATATTCTGTTCCTATACTGAATTTTTCTGTTCTTGGTAATTTAAAAATAACGTTTAATATATATTCTATATATTTTTCTGTTTTAGGAATTAATGATAATTTGTTTTCATTTTCTTTATATTTTTGCATTGTTTTCTTCCTCTTTTTTGTATAGTTTTTCTAGGGCTTTGCCATATTTATCATTTTCTTTAAAGTATTTAAATCTTTTAGGACATTTTGAACATTCTATGTTTTCTTCTTTTATTTCATTTTGTTTTTTCCCCACATATTCTTTTAATATTTCTATTTCTTCTGTTTTTTGATCAAAATAATATACTATGTAGCTATATCCTTTTTCTTGTATTAAATCTGTATATTTTTCTAATGCTATTATTGGAAAGCCTACTTTGCATATTTCTAATTTTAAACAATTTACTTTTAGTCCTAATATTTTATTTAGTAGAACTGCATCTTTTCCCACAGCAATATAAAAATTTCCAGAGTTACATATTATTATCTTACCTCTGTTTTTGGTTTGTAATATTTCTATTATATTGTATAATTTCATTATTTTCTCCTTTCTTAAAAATTCCTGAAAACGCGAAAAAGCGCCACGTTAGTGGCGCCACGTTAGTGGAATTTTTCTTAATTTCTCAAAATCCGTTTTTCCAAAACGCATTTTGCAAATTCTTCGAAAAATTCCATCTTAACGTCTTGCAGTCGTTAAGACCTTTCTATTCAGTTTGTACTTTAAAAAATACTCCATTTACATATTTTGATTCACGGCTTTAGCATTCAGTATTACAAGTATAAAAGTGAGAGGAAGGAACTGCGGCTGTTGGCATAGGTCGTAGAGACGTAGTTGCGATAACTCGTGTAATTGCTGCTGTTGTTGTAATAACCTCCTCTAAAGACACAAGGATAGTTGGAATCGCTACAGGTCTCTGTTGTCCATTCATAACAATTTCCTGCCATATCATATATATTACATCTTACATCATTATTTGTTCCATCTGTTGCTTCTCCCGTATTGGCTAGAGTATTTTGTAATCTATTTTGTCCTGAATAATCACTATCTCCTGAATATTTTTGTATAAACAATACTGCTGTATCCCATGCATAACTATTTACTAGATCACTATTTACTCCTGTATATAAATTTTGACATAAACTACTTGCTTGGGACTGCGTTACGTTATTATATACATATTGCCCACTTTTAACAACTAGTGGATTATTATCTGGACTAGAACTTGTCCTATCAGCAGTTGCATTAGCGTCTCCTGCCTCATATCTTCCTATATAATATCCATGATTATCTCTTACACTTTGGATAAATGAATCAATACCTTTTTCTCCTGTTGCTACTACATTACCTTTTCCTGTTGTGTCTTCTGTATAATAATAAGAAGAACTACTACTTGTTTTTAATTGTCCTCCCAATGTTGTTGGTGTTGTTCCCTCAGTTGTGTCTACTGTTCCATCACTTTTAAATACATATCTTCCTAATAATATTTTTCTATCTGCTATATTTTCTGCATTTACATCATTTAGATCTCCATCTTCGCCTATTATTCCATCTACTGGTATCCATACATATTCACTATCATCTGGTGCATATACTACTAATCCACCATTTATTGATGTCTCCCCTTCTACATCAGATACAGTGAATCCAACTGGTATTTTTGCTGTTTTATCTGCTTCTGCATCATAATATTCATTTCTTTCTGCTGTTGCTATTTCTCCCGGTTGCAATGGTCCTGTTGCTGGTGCTGGTGTCCATATATCAGATAAATTTATCTCATAATTTCCTTTATCTGTTTTTAATACCATATCATCAAAATTTGTTCCTTCTATATCTCCATATTCGTCTGCTATTCTTTTTATATCTGTCTCTGTAGGATCTGTTCCTCCATTATCTGCCATTTCTCCATATATGTCTAAACGTATTTGCTCTAATATCTCTGCCTTTTCTGTTTCTTGCTTTGCTCCTGCTGCATTTGATAGTATTCCGTTATCTCCTGATAGTGCTGCTATTGTTACTGCTGCTAAGATTAGTAAAATTATGATTGTTACTACTAGTGCAATTAATGTTATACCTTTTTGTGCTGTAAATACTTTATTTTTACTTTTTGCTAAAATATCTTTGCTTTTTTCTTTCTTTAAATTTTTCACTATTATTCTCCTTTCTTTTGTTTTTTCATTTTTTAGTTTGTTTTATCTATGTATAAGTGTTACTTTTTAAATTATTCCCATTATTTCTCTTAATATACACTATTGAGGCTTTTTTTGTTTCGCGAAGATATTTAATTTTCAATGTGCATATTAATTCTATAATGCTTATAATTTATGTTTTCATTATACTTTAAGCATATCTTTTTTGCAATACTTTTTTTGTTTTTTATTACCTTTTTCTCATTTTATTTTTCTTTTTATTTACATTTTTCTTTACATTATTATATTTTTTTCTGATTATTAATGCAATATGTTGTATATATGTAATATATGCTTTTAGCTGATTATTTCTTTGTGGTTCTTGTATTATAATTATTGGTAATAAATTTTAATATTTTTGCTTTTGAGAAAGGATTTTTATCATGTTAAATAATATCGAAATAGGTGAAAGAATTAGGGGTATCCGCAAGGAGCTTAATATGTCAAGAGAAAAGTTTTCTGAAATGATTGATATTTCAGATGTATTTTTAGGTCAAATTGAAAGAGGTGAAAGATCTTTAAGTATTAAAACTTTATATAAAATTGTTGAGTTTTCTGGTTCTTCTACTGATTATATTTTATTTGGAGATAAAAATGATAATATTGTTTATAACAAGATTAATAAGATTTTAAATAGATGTTCTGATAATGAATTAAATTATATTTATAATATTATAAAATGTTCTTATTCTTTTTTTAAAACTTCTGATAAAAAATAAAGCTATTTTAATTTTTCTGCTAATTCTAGTTGTTCTTGTGTTAAATTAAAATTTTGTCCATTATTTTTTATCAAATTGTGTAAGTTTTCTATAGTTCTTGCTTCATTTATTGTATTTTCTAATGGCACAAGATTTTTTAATTCATTTTCTAATTTTTCGTATTCTTTTTCCATTCCGCTAAAATCATGGTTGTTAAAATATTCTTTCCAATTATTTATATATTTATTTGTATTTTCTACTGATGTTAATTGTTCTGTGAATGTTTTTTCTATATTACTTTCTACATTATTTAATATAACATCTTTTCCTTGCTTAATTGTATTTGCTACATTATAATTAATAAGCCCTGCATCTCTTACTTTGTCAATTACTGTATCTAATAATGAAGAAACTCCATCAATTAATCCTCCTGTCTCAACTGCACTTTGCATTTGATTAACATTTTCAAAATTTCCTGTTACTACTCCTATTGCACTTTTCCCTAAGTCTATTGCATCATCAATAGTTTGCTTAATTCCATCTTTTAGTCCATATTCAAATAAATTATCTTTTAAGTTTATTACCTGCTCATCAATAAAATCTGGTAATAATGCTCTTATTCCTATATCTAATCCTGCATTTATTGTTTTTCCTAATGTTGTTTCTAAAAAACTTTTTTGGTCTTTTTTCTGTTCTAAATTATTATTTAAATTTATTTCATTATTTTTTTCTAATTCATTAACTTCCATTTTCTTTTCCTCCATTTTCTATTAATTTTAATATTTCTTTTATTTGTTTTTTATTTAAATTTTTATTTTCTTTTATTATT